>NZ_JCAJRU010000012.1:0-43028 GCF_059447605.1 Paenibacillus sp. N119s
GGTCATCAACACGCCGCTCTTTTTTATCTGGACGGCATGACTGACATGCAAAAGGTACAGGACAATGTGATCCGTCCGCTGCATGAACGGGTTTCCTCTGACGAGATCACTTTACCGTTATTGAAAAACGCAATTTTGGACATTGGTGAAGCAAGCTTCACTCAAAACTTTGAAGATGCCTTGGAACAGATCCTCGCCGGTAGTCTTCTCTTACTACTCGACGATACGGATGAAGGATTGGTCATTTCTTTGCCTGGATGGGAAGAACGCAGCATTTCAGACTCGAAGACGCAGCCCGTGGTTAGAGGTCCGCAAGAAGCGTTTACAGAAACCTTGCGTACGAACACGACTATGGTTCGTCGAAGGGTGAAGGATACAAGAGTACGACTAACTACCATAAAAGTTGGAGAAAAAACCAAGACCGATATATCGGTTATGTATTTAGAGGGGGTCGCTGACCCCAAAAAGGTGCAGGACATGATATCCAAGTTAAAGAACATGCATGTAGAAGGTATACTTGAAAGCGAATATTTGGAAGAATGTCTCCATGAAGATAAACAACTCACAATATTTCCGCTCTTTTATAATTCTGATCGCCCAGACTCCATTGCAGCAGGAATTATAGAGGGGAAAATTGCGATTTTTGTGGATGGATCTCCTTTCGCCATCCTTGCACCTGCGGTGTTTGTAGATTTCCTTCAATCCGCAGAAGATTATTATCAATCCTATATTTACAGCAGCCTCATTCGAATATTAAGGTACATCTGCCTGGCAATCTGCATGATGGCTCCGGCCATTTATGTCGCATTAACGACATTTCATCAGGATATGATTCCAACAGTTTTGTTATTAAGCTTATCCGCGCAACGTGAAGGAGTTCCGTTCCCGGCATTTATTGAGGCGATGATCATGGAAGTGGTTTTTGAAATTCTAAGGGAGGCAGGTCTTCGTATGCCACGGACGATTGGTCAAGCTGTTTCTATTGTAGGGTCCATCGTGATCGGCCAGGCAGCTGTAGAAGCAAACATCGTTTCGGCTGTTATGGTCATTGTTGTTGCAATAACTGCCATTTCGAGCTTTGTCATTCCCTCCTACACCTTTGCCATTCCAATTCGGATACTACGCTTCGCTTTCATAGGTATAGCCGCTATGTTTGGTGTGTACGGATTGACTGTTGGTATTCTCATGCTCTTAGTGCATCTGAATGGGCTTCATTCATTTGGTGTACCGTATTTAAGCCCTTTTGCCAATTACAAATCGCCAGAGCAGAGAGACGCCATACTGCGTTTTCCATATAGAACTAAAAAACATCGCAAAAACTAAAGGAGTAGACCATCATGAACTCGTACCGATCCACCATTTTGTTACTGTTCATGTGCATCTGGCTAATGGTGTTTCTTACGGGTTGCTGGAACAGTAAGGAATTGAGCTCAATTTCCGTCGTGATGGCTCTAGGAATTGATGCCGTGGATGACCAATATGAAGTCAGTTTACAAGTGGTTGATCCATCGAAAATGTCTCAGAATTCCCCTATGGAACGGACACCAACGATCGTTTTTTCCAAACGCGCCGATACCATATTTGAAGCTATTCGAAAATTAACAACGGAATCCTCCCGAAAAATGTATATGTCTCACTTAAAGTTTGTCATTTTCGATGAGAAAACGGCAAAAAAAGGAATCAAGGAGCCGCTGGACTTTCTCTTCCGTGATCATGAAGTTCGGCCTGATTTCTATTTGGCCGTTGTGAGAGAAAACTCGGCAAAGGAGGCCGTTACCTTTGTAGCTCCAACCGAGGTCTTGCCTGCAATGGATATGTATAAAGCATTAAAGATTTCTGAAAAAGCATGGGCCCCCACTTCCGCAGTCAATGTAAAAGATCTTTTGCAGAAATTTACGGAGGATGGCATTGAACCGGTGCTCACTGGTATTCGGCTGACAAACGTAGCAAAAGGTCTAACTATTGATAATGTGACAAAATCGCCCCAACATGTTAAATATTTTTTCACTGGAATTGGTGTTTTCAAGGGCGATCGACTTATCGATTGGATGGATGATTCGCAAAGTAAAGCCTTTACCTATATATCCAACCGTGTTTCCAGTACCGTAGCTTCCATCGATTGTCCGAATTCCAAAGGAAAATTTGTTGTTGAAGTAATCCATTCCAAAGTAAAAATACGTCCAGAAATAATAGACCATGAGCCGCACATTTCTCTTATTGTGGATACAGAATCCAATATCGGAACGGTCTCCTGCAAGGCCAACCTTAAGAATGAAGAGACATTTAGAGATCTTCAAGAATCAGCTAAAGAGCATCTGAAACAGTCTTTCAGGAAAGGCATTTCGCACGCACAACAAATCGGTTCCGATATATTCGGGTTTGGAGAAGCTTTTCACCGCAAATTCCCGCGTGAATGGCATAGATGGAAAAAGGATTGGCCACAAAAATTCCAAACGCTTAAAGTGGATATTCAGCTCAATTATCGTTTAGTTCGGTTCGGAGACATTACTAGTCCAATTGATATGGGAATACACAATCAGGAGTGAATGCATATGCTTTATGTAATTCTCGTAACTTCCATTTTAACATCGTTGTATGAGTTTAAGAAATTTATGGAAAGACAATATGTGCGTGAAATTGCATTCAGCTCGGTATTGTTAATTATAGGCGTTATATTGATTATCCTGCGGATCGCCGACGTTAAACTACCGACTCCACTGACGGTTATTCAAGTCCTATTCCAACCAGCAAGCCGTTTACTTACAGAAATGCTATCTTAAGGAGGCATTAGAATGAACTCCAACTTGACCGTTCGACAAGCTATTATGTGGTTTGCATTATATCAAATAGGAAGCGCATATTTGGTGCTCCCTGCGGCAATTACCGCTACCGCCAAACAAGATGCCTGGCTCTCCATTCCAGTCTCCTTAGGTTTCCATCTGTTATTGATACCTTTGTATGTCTCCATCGCTAGGCAAATACAGGGAAAATCTTTTGTAGAGCATCTTCGTTGCCTCTTCGGTCCCTTGGGCGGGACGATCAGCATCGTTTTCATTTTTTTCTTTCCCTTTCTTGTGTTCATCATGACGCTTCGAAATCTGGGCGACTTTATCTCGATAGCTATTATGCCTGAAACTCCCCCTGACGCGGTATATTTCATCATGCTTATAGTCATTTATTTTGCCGTTCGATCAGGTCCTGCTGTAATTGGCCGTTGTGCAGAAATCCTGTTTTTTTTCCTTCTCCTTCTGTATCTTTTGGTCAGGATTACCCTTCTTCCTGATACTCACATAGATAATGTGCTCCCTATATTCGAGTATGGTGTGAACCCTATCGTTCTCGCTTCATTCAATTTGTTTGCCTTTCCCTATCTTGAAGCAATTCTGTATCTGTTTTTTTCACAGTACATCCCCGATCCAAAAAAGTGGAAAAAGACAGTGATAACTTGTGCTTTGATTAGTGGCGGCATGTATTTTTTCATGGTTCTACAAATAATCGCCGTGATGAGTGAAGGTGTTGTATCTGATTTGACGTTTCCTACTTATTTTATTAACCGAACAATCAGTAACGGAGAGTTTCCTCAACGGTTTGAAATTTTCGTTGCAGTGTTCTGGTTTGTCACCATTTTTTTTCGACTCGCACTGCTTTTATATGTGTCAGCGCAAGGGCTTGCAGATGCTTTTCGCCTTCGAAGCGCTAACTCTCTCTTAGTGCCTCTGATCTTAATTGCAATAGCAATGGTTCATTCTATTTGGCCAAACATGCAGTTTATAAACAAGTTTTTCTCAGTATGGCCTTTTTACGCCATGATTTTCGGTATCGTGTTTCCAATTGTGCTATGGCTGGTGGGTAAGGTAGGCGGTTCGTTGAAATTACGTAAAAAGTATCACTAAAGTTGCGTTGGCTGCATGAAACATGCTGTCCTCAAAATCAACTTTTGTTGTACTTATTATTGCAATTTAGCAAGAAGTAGCTCTAGTTCCCCCTTCTCAAGATGTCTCCATTGCCCACGTTCCAGATGGTTCAATGTAATATTCATAATTCGAACACGTTCCAGCTTGAGCACCCTGTAACCCAAGGCTTTGCACATTCTGCGAATTTGCAGGTTTAGACCCTGTGTCAAAATAATGCGAAACTCGTATTCACTTATACGATCAACCTTGCACGGTTTGGTAATGACGTTCAATATTTCAACCCCGCGAGACATGGTCTGTGTAAATTCATCTGTAACAGGCTTGTCTACCGTCACCACATATTCCTTTTCATGACCATGCTCGGAACGCATCATTTGATTGACAATGCTCCCATCGTTCGTTAATAAAATGAGCCCTTCTGACGCCTTATCCAGCCTGCCAACGGCAAAAATACGTGAAGGATAATTGACATAACGAATAATATTGCCCTCCACTTGCTCCGCTGCCGTACATACAACGCCGATAGGCTTATTTAATGCCAAATATACAGGTTCACTACGGTTAACTGGAATAGCCTTCCCATCAATTAGCACGATATCCTGTGGCTCTACTTTCGCGCCCGCTTCACAAACGTTGCCATTAATTGTGATTCGCCCTGCTGCAATTAGCCTGTTCGTTTCCCGACGTGAGCAGAATCCTGTCTCGCTAATATACTTGTTAATTCGCATGATTCACCTATTTTACGTTGTAGTATGAGAAATATGGATCAATACAGGCGGTACGTCTTTATTCCATTAAAAAAACATCTGATTATGCCGTACGTAATCAGATGTTAGCCTTTTAAAAACAACCCTATACATGCTCGGCCTACTTACTTCCGCCGCCTCTGTTCCCAATTGGCTTGGCAGGGCCGCCTTTTGCAGTTCCTGCCGCTGTATTTCCTGGTGCACCGGTAGCAGCGCTTTTTCTCCTTACAGGCTTCGCTGTTTTGTTCCAGCGTGTCCAGCCCTTACTGCCTGTACCTCTGCCGGTTCCGCCACCCTTACTTTTTCCACCCATATTATGATCACTCCATTAGTAGTCGTTCTGATTTAACTAAGCTATCATACCATTACTTTGATCATAATGCCCATTTGTTTTAAAAATTGAACATGTTAAGTCGCAAATACTTTCGTAAAACGTACCTTATTGTATTTTTGTTCGTTGCAGGTCAATAATGAAATAAGGTTGTTTAGCATGGAAAAATAATGATTTTTGAAGGAGTGTTCTCTACCAGAAGAAGCCAAAAATTTGGTCATGCATACGCGGCTTCAAATTGATGGTAGCAATGTGATGTTTTCGGACGTTTTTCCGGGGATGCCTTTTGTTACGGGAAACAACATCAGCCTCGCCATCGTCAATAAGGACGAGGAAAAAATTCGATCGTACTATCATAAGTTAAAAGAAGGCGGGACCGTAAACATGGAGCTACAAGAAACATTCTGGAGCAAATGTTATGGTAGTCTTAAAGATAAATTCGGAATTGAATGGCAATTGAGTTATGATAACGGAATGACCAACAGTTAGCGTTTATATTGTTATACGACAGTTAAGCCCTCGCAAGCTATTCTGATTGAATGTTTTGTGAGGGCTTAATATCAGTCGCAGCCTTGGAATTCTTCCAGAACCTTGGATTTGTCCCCATGAATCTTTTCCAGGTGATCCTCTCCCCAGTAGCATAGATGGTCTAATGCAGGTTTTAATCCCCAGCCGTATTGCGTTAACTCATACTCCACTTTAGGAGGGATTTCTTTATAAACCTTTCGTGTAACGATTCCATCCTTTTCTAGGCATCTGAGCTGAGTGGTCAGCATTTTTTGAGTAATGCCAGGCATTAACCGACGAAACTCAGACGTTCGTTTCCGTCCTGTCATCAGATGGTAGATAATTAAAGGCTTCCATTTTCCTCCCATTACCTCTAAAGCCGCTTCCACACCTATTTGATACTTCTTTTGAACCTTATTTTCGGTCTGTTCATTCATTTCTTACTCCTCCTTTAGAAGGCTACGTTTGCTCAGAACAAACTATCACTCGAATTCTTTACTCCAGGTCAGTTTCCAGGGTACCTATCTAGGGTACTTCCATGTTCCTATGGCACCTGTATCATCCTATAGAACTTCAAAGTGCGTACTTCCAGATTATTTTCCTACTGTTTATAATAGCATCAACCATTGAACATGCCTAGAAATCAGCTATTGAGAAAGGTAGTGAATAAATATGAAAGTATTAAGCGTTGTTTCACACCCAAGAAAAGATTCTTTGACCTTTAAGGTTGCCAGTCGTTTCGTACAAGGTCTTGCCGATGCAGGCCACGATTATGAGATATTGGATTTGCATGGGATTGGTTTTGATCCTGTTTTAAAAGGAGTAGATGAACCGGATTGGTCCGTTGCGGAACAAACCTTTTCTCCTGAAGTAGAGATGGAAATAAAGCGGATGAAGGAGTATGATGCGTTGGCATTTATTTTTCCACTTTGGTGGTGGCATTTGCCAGCCATGCTGAAGGGTTATATTGATCGTGTATTGAACAATGGGTTTGCGTACGGTTCGAATAAGCTTCATCATCAGCATATCTTGTGGGTTGGCTTGGCCGGCGTTTCGCAAGAACAGCTGAAAAAGCGTAACTATGATGAAATGATCACTCATTTACTGAATGTGGGTATTGCAGATTATTGCGGTGTTTCCAACTCCAAGGTTGAATTCTTAGATGAGACTCTGGGCTCAAATTCCGATCATTATGAAATGCTGCTGGACCAAGCTTATCGCTTGGGTCTGAATTATGCCAAGGATTAGGTTTTATTTACAAGCCGCTAACCCATTTCCATGCATATGGGTTAGCGGCTTTTCATTTAGCTTGATTTAACTAGCCTTCGATAAAAAATTGCTACCTCCTCCGTGATTGTCAACTGTTTCTTTAAGTTTTATTTACTTTAATGGGTTTTCCAATGTCGCCCTTCTATTCGCTGTATGCCATTCCTGATAGATTCCTCCAATTTCATAAAAAGCTTTATTCATTGCAGTTGTCAGCTCCTTCATGATCTCCTTGGTATATTTTAAATGAGTATTTTTGTTATCCACTTCATATTTGCGAAGCAGATTTAGATGAGCAGTGATATGAATCGTATCCTCAATGATCCAATACATCACATCCTCTACATCTTGAGTAAGCTTGTTTAGCATCTGTACGCCTCTTTCATACATCTGGAGTGTGTACCCCTGTTTGCCAACTTTCACATACGGACTCAGATCATCATAAAAATCCGTGCGAAAAGGTCGTCTAACATATTGTTCATACTGTTCTTCGTACATCGAAGTTTGTTTAAACAGTTGAATGGTCATCTCTATAATTTCTTGTTCGTTATATATTTTTTTCATTGGATTTTTTTCCTTCCCTTTCTCTACTACATTCAAGTCATATTCATAGTAGATCACAAGTGATGCAATAAGATGACGAACGCCTTTTTTACCAACCATTAACAATTCTTTGGGCTGTATACGATAATTAGAATAGAGGAGATTTTCCTCGATACTTTAAACTGAATCCATTAGTGAAGGCAGCAGCGTGAAGGTAAAGGTCAAATCAGGGGGTAACATTAAGTTGTATGCGTATGCTGAGGAGCAAGACAAAATTCCTGACGAAGGTGAAGCCACCAAGAACGTAAAGGTCTCCTCGATTTCTACCAAAGTCTCTACCGTTAAGTTAAGAGTCACTGTTACTGAAAACCGTGGACGCTATTCAGGACATCAAGCCGTTTGGGAATTCACCTATAAGATTAAGAAACAATCATAAAACACTATAAATAGACCGTCACTCTTAGGAGCGGCGGCCTTCATATTTTACAACTCAGGTGAACTAGGTAGATACCATTTAGGTATATCAGTCTGAAAGTAATCATACGCCTCCAAAACCTCTTCAGCTCGTCGCACCATAGCGTCTACCTCTTCTTTACCAAATGGAATGGCCCAGTGAATCGATGAAAGCTGATTGCTTGCGATATACAGTGCCATTAACCTAAAAAATACATCCGGCACATCGTTGTTGAAATAACCGTGAATACGACCAGAAGCAAATAACGGGCTTAATCCCGCACACCAGGTGATACGATTGAATTCTTCCCAGGGATCGCCATAATCCAGTCTATTAAAATCAATAATACCCAGTTCACCAGATGGGGTAACCACCATATTGCCCACATGATAATCCCCATGCTGAAATGTCTGGGGGCGATTTTCTAATAGATGACGGTTTTGCTCAATAAAGCTTATCGTTTGATCTGCTCCCTTTAAAGGAATACCGCATGACTTATAGTTTCTGATATATCTGTTGATTTTCGCATTATAATGTTCAGCCCATGGGACTTGAGCTTGCTCCGCGTGAATCTCATGCAATTTAGCCAATGCCTTTCCAGCTTGAACTCCGAGTTGGTACTGCTGCTCTGCATTTAAGGTGGGGATAACCCCTTCAGCATCATCCCCGTGAACCCAGGTAAATAAAGAGTATACCGATTGTCCGTTGTTGCATATCCCAAAATCAAGCGGACGGGACATTACAACATTTTCTATATGATTTAGCTTTGTTACGGATTCAAATTCTCGGTGTTTCTTGTCATATTGGGTAATGTTCGAAATTCTCAGTAATAAATCCCTGCTGTCCGTGTTTTGAATATAATATTTGCTGTCACTGGACCAGCCTTTATGAATTTCTTGCACGTTGCTCCATGTACTGGCACCCGGAATGTCATTCCAAAGTTGACTCACGCTCGCATCCCCCTCGCTAATCATGGTCTTACTACTACGCCTTCCATAGTTTACCTTTAAATTGACAAAGGAAGCAATCTTCTTGCCAACGGAAACCCAAATAAAAAAGGAACAATCCTTTGAGAAATGTCCCTTTCAGCTCAAGCCCAAATTATGCTTTTATTCGTTATTCACCGATGTATCCGTTCTTTTGAAACCAAAAGGGCTACGCTTCAATTTCCCTTCCATGACATATCTGTCCAGTAGTTCACACATTGTAGCATATCCATTTTTTCTAAATAAAGGTGCATAGGCTGTGGCTTTAGGAGAAGTGTTCAAATATTGAAGAAAAAAAACCTCGTCTATCACCTGCGTATCGTAAATATAAGCTTCAATCAATGTATGCCGTTCTGGGTGATGCTCCCCAATATTCACAAACAGACAATGATCACCATGTAAGTCAGCTGACCATATTCTATCAATAATTAAGTCTGTTTCTCCTTGTTCCAGCCATTCAAACTGAGTTGGGAACGGATCGTACTCAGAAGGTCTAATTTGATGGGTTACGGTAGCCATTCGTTCACATAAACGCTGCGCAGATAGCGTATATTCGTCCCACAAGTTCAAAATAGCCATATCTCTTGCACACGAGTATTCCAACTCACGATCTTTTTCTGTCGAAACTTGTAGGTGTGTGAACGTTTGATCTATCTCCTTATGCCTCATTGCTATTCTCCTTCCTTCTATCTATGACAAAATGTATTCCATCTAGTAAGCAAAAATCCCTTGCTCGAAAAGCCGAATGAGTTCAAAAGAGAACCATCACAGCTTGACGGCAAGGGAAACATGTCTAACTATATACAGAGATTATACTTTTAAATCACCATCATAGGTGGCAATCATTTTGTACAGTTCGGGACGACGGTCACGGAAAATGCCCCACTCGATCCGCCCGACTTCGAGCTCGTCCAGATCAAATTCGGCAGTAAGCACTTCTTCATCCGTACGACTTGCTTCTGTGATTTTGTTCCCTTGAGGACCGGCGATAAAGGATGAGCCATAGAAGTTGATACTGGATTCCTCATCTGTTTCCTTTCCAATCCGATTGGAGGCAATAACCGGAATCAGGTTAGAAGCCGCATGGCCCAGCATGCAGGTCTGCCAGTGATCTTTGGAATCAATAGAAGAATCCTGTGGCTCAGAACCGATCGCTGTCGGATAGAACAAAATCTCTGCGCCCATAAGCGCCATACAGCGGGCCGCCTCAGGATACCATTGATCCCAGCATACGCCTACCCCAATTTTGGCATAACGTGTATTCCATACTTTAAAACCGGTATCACCCGGATTAAAATAAAACTTTTCTTCATACCCAGGGCCGTCCGGGATATGGCTTTTGCGGTATTTTCCCAACACTTCGCCGTCTGCATCAATGACAGCAAGACTGTTGTAACGAGCGTAGTTCTTCTTTTCGTAAAAGCTGATTGGCAGCACAACCTGCAATTCCTTGGCAATCTTCTTGAAATGGTTAACTGCCTTGTTGTGCTCCAGTTCGGTTGCATATACATAATAATCAGACTTTTCCTTCTGGCAGAAGTACGGAGTCTCAAACAATTCCTGCAGTAAAATAATTTGCGCGCCTTGGGCTGCCGCTTCACGTACCAGCTTCTCTGCTTTGCTGATATTTTCTTCGATATTGGTAGAGCAGCTCATTTGGGTAGCGGCCACTTTTACTTTTCTCACTTTAGTCCTCCTTTAAATGTTGTCAAAATCGTTCAACGCTGTGCAGCGGGCATCTGCTGGGTTGTACAGTGTACGTTACCGCCCTCACGAATAACTGCCATACCATCTACAGTGCGAATTTTGCGGTTCGGAAATACTTTTGACAGTACTTGCTGGGCTGCAAGATCACTCTCAGCAGCAGTTCCGCCAAACACTGGCAAAATAATACCGCCATTCACAAAGTAGAAGTTAATATAGCTTAGTGTCAGACGGCTGTCTTCATAATCCACACGCGGCGGTTGGCCGATCTGAATCACTTCCAGCTTACGACCTTTGGCATCTGTTGCTTGCTCTAGAATGCGCAGATTTTCCTGCGTGATTTCATAATTTTCATCCTCTGGGTCATCACATACTTGCAGAATGACCTTGCCAGGAGCAGCAAAGCAAGCAATATTGTCCACATGACCATCTGTTTCGTCTCCACTGAGTCCGCGTTTTAGCCATATAATTTTCTCGGCACCTGTATATTCGCATACGTACCGTTCAATGTCTTCTCTGCTTAATTCCGGATTGCGGTTGGGATTGAGCAAGCACTCTTCAGTTGTAATCAGCGTCCCTTCGCCATCTACATGCAATGAGCCGCCTTCCATCACCAGTGGTGCATCAAACCGTGGAACTCCAAGTTGGTCCAGAATTTGCGGAGCAACCTGGTCATCCAGATCCCAAGGAGCATATTTGCCACCCCAGGCATTAAACCTCCAGTTAATACCTGCCAACTGGCCATGCTCGTCCGTCAGAAAAGTTGGACCGTTGTCACGCAACCACGCATCGCTATGCTCTATCGGCAGCAGTTCTACCCGTTCCCCAAGCTCAAGCGCTTTAACGGTTTCCAGATCGTCTGGATTTACAACAACGGTAACGGGCTCAAATTCTGCCATAGCACTTATAATTTCGGCGTAGCCCTTACATACCTCGGCATGCATCTCCGGATAAACCATCGAAGACTGTACAGGCCAGGAAATATACGTACGTTCATGTGGCGCCCATTCAGGCGGCATCTTATAATGTGAATCCTTAATTTGCATGTATTGAAGCTCTCTTTCTTATCAAAATGTAGACTCCGCTCCTATCATACAATAATATGATCTTTGTCTCAATCGAAGCAGAAAAGTTTTAATAATTTACATTGAGATTTAGCAAAAAATCACTTTGAAAAGGTGATTGCTTTCAACGTTTTTCCATCAAAATCCTTCACAGTAAATTGTGCCCCCTCCAGCACAGCGTAAGAGGATGGGTAGTTTTCTTTTGGCAATGCGATCGAACCAGGATTCAATACAAAGACCCCATTTTCCACATCTGCTACTGGAATATGAGTGTGTCCCTGAATGAACACATCACCCGCTTCTAGTGGCGGTAAATTTCCGATACTAAAACCATGCCCGTGTGTGACATAAATTCGCCGTCCTTCATGGTACAACAAAGCATAATCCCCCATCATCGGAAACTCCAGCAACATCTGATCCACTTCTGAATCGCAATTTCCGCGCACCGACACTGCAATGTGGGATTTGTACTGGTTCAGCATTGCAGCCACTTCCGCTGGATTATATCCTTCAGGTAACGGATTACGCGGTCCATGATACATATAATCTCCAAGCAAGACAAGACGGTCAGCTTTCTCCTCCCTGAACTTTTCCAGTGCCAATTGCAACCAGTACAGCGAACCATGAATATCTGATATAAGCATCAACTTCATAACTTTTCCTTCCTCCCTGAATAGACCATTGTAATTTGAAAATATTTATCTTACGTTCATTATTACATTATTTCCTGAACAAATCTGTGCAAAAATGTTAGTTAGATACTCCGTGCCAATTAACGACCACGAAAAAAAATTGACGACCGCTTCTCCCATAATAAAGCAGAAGCGGTCGCCACGTAAAAAACAATTACTGTGTTTTTATCTTTGTTACTGTTTCATTTATAACTTAACGTTTCAAGCTTTCTCCGTTCGTGGCAATGACTTCTTTGTACCAATGGAACGATTTTTTCCGATATCTTTCAAGTGTACCGCTGCCATCATCATGACGGTCAACATAAATGTAACCATAACGTTTTTTAAGCTGAGCAGTCGATGCGCTGACAAGGTCGATACAGCCCCAGGAGGTGTAGCCCATAACTTCTACTCCATCTTCGATTGCTTCCCCAACTTGAACCAAATGATCATTCAGGTAGTTGATCCGGTAATCATCTTCAACTGTTTTTTCACCTTTGTCATTGGTGATCAATTCGTCAACAGCGCCCAAACCATTTTCAACAATAAACAGCGGTTTTTGGAAGCGATCATAGAATGTATTTAGCACATAGCGCAGACCCTGTGGGTCAATTTGCCAGCCCCATTCACTGGCCTCAAGATGCGGATTGCTAACCCCACCCAGGATGTTACCTTCACCTTTGATTTTTTTAGTTTCGTCCGCAGTCTCACAAGTACTCATGTAATAGCTGAACGAGATAAAGTCAACGGTATGCTTCAGATCTTCAGCATCACCAGGCTCAAAATGGATTGAGATTCCGTTTTCTTTAAAGAAACGTTTCATGTAACCTGGATACTGACCTCTTGCATGAATATCGGCAAATGCCATATTTCTGTGATCAAATTCCATTGCTGCAATCACATCATCTGGATTAGGTGTCAGCGGATAAGTAGGCATACTCAGTACCATACAACCAATTTTGAAGTCAGGATTAATCTGATGACCAATTTTTACCGCTCTTGCACTCGCTACCAGTTCATGGTGAATAGCTTGATAAAGGTCTTGTTCACTAAGTTGATCTTTGGGTGTGCTAATCCCGCCACTCATGAATGGCGCTTCAAGAATGGAGTTGATTTCGTTAAAAGTTAACCAGTATTTTACTTTATCTTTGTAGCGTTTAAATACAGTTGTAGCATAGCGCTCATAGAAATCAACAAGCTTACGGTTTACCCAACCATCGTATTCTCTGGACAAATGTAAAGGTGTTTCATAGTGAGACAATGTAACGAGTGGCTCAATGCCATATTTATGAAGTTCATCAAACAAATCATCATAGAATTGCAAGCCCTTCTCATTAGGCTCCAGTTCGTCACCTTTAGGGAAAATACGCGACCATGCAATGGAAGTACGGAACACTTTAAAGCCCATTTCTGCGAAAAGTTTGATATCTTCTTTATAATGATGGTAAAAATCAATACCGATCAATTTCATATTATCTTCTGTTGGTACATCCGTAACCGGTCCCCAACCACCACGAGGAGTTACATCCTGAATGGACCAGCCTTTTCCGTCTTCTTGATAAGCACCTTCGAGCTGATTAGCAGCAACTGCTCCGCCCCACAGGAAATCTTTTGGAAACTGTGTACTCATATTTTCTCCGCCTTTGCTGATGTTTTTTTCATGAACTAGGACATAAACACGTTAGCTCTACGCTAATGTCTATAAAGTACTTCTAACTGAATCTTAAGGTTTGTAACGCGTTTCATGTCAAGTATTATTTCAAAAAAACTTCCAGAGTCAATAATCGTATGATCTCCAATAGTTCCTTCCATATTTATAGCAACGTCCTCACACATTCATACGTAATTACCAATTCTAACAGAGTGAGCTATTCTTCTATTGAATGACTCTATTTTCTTTTTTCCACCAATTGCAAATTGTACGTCAGACTCTCAAGGGTAACTGAAATCAACCCATACATGTATTCATCGTGCGTATCGTTTTTCACAAAAATCTCAGGCATATGTTCTTTGGGCACATCCTTTAGACAGCCGTTATAAATATCATCCAGTAGTGCCGGCTTAGATAGCTCTCCAGTCAAAGCGATCGAGACAGGGTCTATAATCGCGATAATGGATGTTATCGTTTGGATCGCCAGAGGAATAAAGCCTTGTGTGCTGTTTAACTGTTTAAGCAATTCCTCTCTTGTTAAGCCAAAGGGCAAAAAGGAAACTTCCCCGGCAAACTTCGTATTTCCTTTTAACAAGTGTCCATCAACAATAAAACCGGCTCCCGGATAATTATCCTTAGGAAATGTAACAATCGCAAAGGTCTTGTCCTCGTCATAATTTTGCATGTTATAAAATCCATAGACGGTCAGATGCATATCATTTTCAATCGTGACTTCTAACCCGTATTTATCTTGAAGGCGTGGTCCTACAGGGACTCCTATCAACAGGTCGAGATCACACACATCGATAATCCCTTGGTGAACAACCCCAGGAATGCCAATCCCCACGGCTTTGACGTTTCCATAGTTATGAATTAGCTCTCCGATTTGTTCATCTATGACTTCATAATCAATATGCGGCACAACAGATGTATTCTGTACGATAATATCGCCAAGCATATTGGCAACAGCATAAGTAAGAGAATGTACTCCTCCTTCTGTCTTCACTGTTAAACAGATAATATAAGAATAATCAGCGTTATATTTGTACCGCCTAGCCGGACGTCCGCCGTTCGATTCTTCTAATTCCATCTCTAATACTTCTCCGATTTGAAGAAGCTCATTCAGAATATTGCCACAGGTTGCCACACTAAGTCCTGTAATACTGGCTATAGACGACTTGGTTGCATATTCTTTGGATTTCAGCGTGTTTTTAACTAGCTCTACATTAATTTGTTTGACCCGAATGGTATTATTGGAGAGTGGTTGTATTTGAATACACCCCTTTTGAAGTGATTATTAAAAGGTTAATAATAAGCTGTAATATAACGCTCGGTCTGCCATAAGTCAATTTGCACAAACACACGCAAGCATGTGATTCTCAATTTTATTAGCCGTTCATCATGATATACTATGAAAAAGAGAGAAAAACTTAGTAATAAAACTAACTAAAAGAGGGGAGATTCTATTGTCAACAAGTGAATATGTAGCCATAATTGCGTTAATTCTCTCCGTTATACTTCTGTTCAAGGTCTATCGCCTTCAATCTCAGCTTCATGACCTGAAATCCGATGTGGAACGTCTTGAGAATCGTTCAGGACTAACGGGAACACCAATGTCAAGCACAATCGCATCCCCTGCTCCACGTATCCTAGGCACAGAAGCTTCAGAAGAAATCAATGAAAGACTGCTTCAATTGATCAGAGAAGGAAATAAGATTAAAGCCATCAAAGAGTTAAGAACCGTCAAGGATCTTTCTCTTAAGGATGCAAAAGATTATGTAGATCACTTGGAAAAACGCTATGAAGGGAACATTTAAAATGAGTGTAAGTAAAACAAATGCCATGCGCATATTGGACGGGCAACACATCCACTATAATATTTTGAGTTATGACCACCAAGATGGAAAAATAGACGGAATGAACGTAGCCGAAAAGATCCAGAGAGCACCAGAATCCGTTTTTAAAACTTTGGTTGCACATAGCAAACAACATCTGTTTGTTTTTGTGATTCCTGTACATAAAGAGCTTGATCTCAAAAAGGCTGCCAAATCTGCGGGAGAAAAGAAAATTGAAATGCTTCCAGTTAAGGAGTTGCAAAAGCATACGGGATATATTCGCGGTGGCTGCTCTCCTATAGGGATGAAAAAGCTCTATCCCACTTATATCGACCAGCCCGCAGTGGAGCTGGAAACCATCGTTGTAAGCGGTGGAAAAATTGGAACCCAGCTAGAGCTGAATCCACACGATTTAGCTGAAATCATTCAAGCCCAATTTACAGATCTAACGCACACGACATAAAACTCACCACATCATCATAACATCTATATGCGTATTTTCTCTTAATCCTATGGTTTATTATGCTTTAACCTGGAGGGGAAATTCAAATGATGCATAATGATTGTTCAAAAAAAGTCGGCATCCCCCAGCCCATTAGAAGTGATGGCGCAGGGGGAATCGACAAGGGTCCACGTGATGTGATGAGGGATTTACAAAATCCGGATATGCTGGTTCCTCCCGTAACGGACAATGGTCTCATACCGAATATGAGGTTTTCTTTTTCAGACGCCCATATGCAGCTTAATCAGGGTGGATGGTCAAGAGAAGTGACAGTAAGGGAATTACCCATTGCCACCACTCTTGCTGGTGTGAATATGAGCTTGACACCGGGCGGTGTACGCGAGCTTCACTGGCACCAGCAGGCAGAATGGTCTTATATGCTGTTAGGAAGTGCTCGCATTACAGCCGTTGACCAAGACGGACGTAATTTTATTGCGGATGTGGGACCAGGCGATCTCTGGTACTTTCCACCAGGCATCCCGCATTCTATCCAGGGCCTTGAAGAAGGCTGTGAATTTTTGCTGGTTTTCGATGATGGCCATTTCTCCGATCTAAACACCTTATCCATCTCGGATTGGTTCGCACATACTCCCAAAGAGGTGCTTTCTGCAAATTTCGGGATTCCAGAGGCTGATTTTGCAGCGATTCCTCAAGACCAGGTGTACATCTACCAGGATTCCGTGCCTGGCTCAATCCAAAGTCAAGCGGTCCCCTCTCCCTATGGGACGTTACCCCAATCTTTTAAGCATAAATTGCTAGCTCAGCCCCCGATCAAAACACCAGGCGGAAGCGTACGAATCGTCGACTCCTCTAATTTTCCGATTTCCAAAACCATTGCAGCTGCTCTTGTTGAGATTGAGCCTGGAGCAATGCGAGAAATGCATTGGCACCCCAATAATGACGAATGGCAATACTATCTTGCCGGGCAAGGACGGATGACTGTCTTTGGTGGTAATGGTGCAGCCCGTACATTTGATTTTAGAGCCGGGGATGTCGGATATGTGCCTTTTGCCTATGGTCATTACATTCAAAACACAGGTTCCAGTACACTGTGGTTTCTTGAAATGTTTAAAAGTGATCGTTTTGCAGATGTGTCCTTAAATCAATGGATGGCACTTACACCCACAGAATTGATTCAAAGTAATTTGCATGTTGGCGTTGATGTGACCTCTAAATTACGGAAAGAAAAATGGCCTGTCGTCAAGTATCCAGGGTATTCATTTTACCCGAAGGGCTGACCCGAGAAGAATCTAGTAAGGTGCGCCTTGTTCGTGCACTCAGAAAAAAGTCTATCCTCATTCTTTTCTTACTGCTCTCTAATGCAAATTTAATGATCCCCGAATATAGTTACGCAAATGGCATTTTATAAAAAACAAAATGCTGTAAAAATTCGGGGAGTGAGAAATAAAGATGCAAAAAATCGCACAAGTTACGGCCATTTTCTGGATTATGAAGATTTGCGCTACCACACTGGGTGAAACCGCAGGTGACTTATTGTCACAAACTCTTAATGTAGGGTACGCCATTAGTTCCATGATTTTGTTTAGTATTTTTTTAATCAGTCTTATGTTTCAACTTTTTTCTAAGAAGTATCATCCATTTCTTTATTGGACTGTTATTCTTACAACAAGCACTGCGGGTACAACTATGTCAGACTACATGGATCGTAGCTTAGGATTGGGTTATGCAACCGGATCATTCATTTTAGTATGTATTTTGTTAGCCATTTTCTCATTTTGGTATTTTAGTGAGCGATCATTGAACGTCAATAATATTACTACACGGAAAGTAGAAGTAATTTATTGGATTGCCATCTTGTTCTCAAACACTTTGGGTACTGCTTTAGGTGATTTTTTGGCGGATAGTTCCGGCCTTGGATTTGTAGGAGGAGCGGTCTTAATAGGGAGTTTGCTAGGTCTGATCCTACTATTAACATACTCTACAAATGTCTCACGAGTATTTTTATTCTGGTTAGCATTTGTATTAACGCGTCCTTTTGGAGCGACATTTGGAGACCTTCTTACCAAATCACACGCAAAGGGAGGATTGGACTTAGGTACTATGGGATCTTCATTGGTACTGATTATAATTCTTATAGCTTTAATTATCTACACTACGCTCAATACTTCCAAAATGAAACAATCACCAGAGTTAAATGCAAGTTAATCATTTGTACCGATTGTTTCCATAGCTACTTTATATACAAAGATATAGGCCTCTGCCTATATCTTTTAATCTTACACCGATGGCGGACTCACCGCTGTACCTTTATCTCCAGATCTGCGTGGTTTTGCACAAACTGCTCGAATGAAATCGGGATCAGTTTAGAAAAAACAGTATAACAAAAAAACACCGTATCGAAATACGATGTTTCTATAATCTGTATAACAAAAACTATTCCTCAGAGTCTACGTTATGGTAAACCTGCTGAACATCCTCCAAATCCTCTAAGGCATCAATCAATTTATCAAATTGAGCCTGTGCATCTTCTGGAAGAGTAATATCATTTTGGGCAAGCATGGTGAGCTCGGCCACAGTAAATTCAGTTACTCCTGCCTGCTTGAAAGCTTCCTGCACAGCATGGAATTGGTCCGGCTCTGCGTATACGATGATGGCTTCATCTTCTTCAATGATGTCACGTACCTCTACATCTGCTTCCATCAGCAGCTCCAGCACTTCATCTGCAGTTTTTCCCACCAGACCAATAACTGCTGTTGAATCAAACATGTAGGCTACAGATCCGCTCACACCCAGGCTGCCGCCGTTTTTAGTAAAAGCAGAGCGCACATCCGATGCTGTACGGTTCACGTTATTAGTCAGTGCATCTACAATGACCATGGAACCGTTCGGTCCGAAGCCTTCATAACGAAGCTCTACGTAGTTTTCATCACCAGCACCTTTTGCTTTTTCAATAGCGCGGTCAATGATCGCTTTCGGTACATTGTACGTTTTTGCACGTTCCAGTACGACTCTTAACACCCGATTGGATTCTGGATCAGGCTCGCCCTGTTTGGCTGCTACATAAATTTCCACGCCGAATTTAGCATATATGCGACTCGTATTAGCATCCTTCGATGCCTTCTTTTCTTTAATGTTATTCCACTTACGTCCCATAATATCCCGCTCTCTTCCTATATGAATATACATAACGAACTTCATTATATCCTTGTATATTATATCTCCTAAAGGACACATGAACAAGTTCAAACGATCTAGTCATATTAAGAAAACGATTTCTCATGAAATTCTAATCTTCATCTAAAGATGCTCCCATGTTGAAGAGTTAAGATCATACTACTTTCGAATCACATTAGAAAAGGAGTATCCCTGTATGTTATCCAACCTGGACTACCAGCTTTTCCATCTCATCAATGAACAAGCAAATAGCTTTTCTGCTCTGAATGGACTTATGCGTTTTTTCGCTGAAGATGCCCAATATGTATTTGTCCTTGCCTTGTTGCTATACTGGTTCTCAAGAAATACGCTTAACCGGAAAATGATCATCTCGGCGGTCATATCCATATGTATAGGCATGGGGATTAGTTTTATCATCGGACATCTTATGTATCGGGATCGTCCATTTGTTACCCACACGGTTATTCAGCTCATTAAGCACCCAGCGAATGCCTCCTTTCCGAGCGACCACGCTATTGGAGCTTTTGCACTGGCGGTCACGTTCTGGCTGTACAGTAAGAGGTTTAGAACGATCTGGCTCGCCGCTGCTCTTCTTATCGGGTTTTCCCGTATCTGGACAGGCGTCCATTATCCGTCAGATGTAGCGGCTGGTGCGCTGGTCGGTGCCTTATGTGCAGTTGGTACCCGCTATCTGCTTCTGCATTTTAAACGTCCTCAGCATCTAGTCAACTTATGCCTAGAGCTGTACGAAAGAGTAGAGCTTAAAATTTGGAACAAATCAACAGAGCCTCAATCTGAGGATGCTTGAGTATGATAAGGCCCCATAAGCCATGGTTATGGTTTATGGGACTACTTTGATTTATCCAGTATTTCAGACCCTGTACGCCGGAAAAGAAAGCGTTACGGTTGTCCCTATATGTTCAGCACTGCTCACTCTGATATTCCCGTTATATCGCTTGACCAATTGCTTGGCTATAGCAAGGCCCAAACCTGTCCCCCCTTGCTCGCGACTCCTTGCCTTATCCACTCGATAAAACCGGTCGAATAAATAAGGCAGGTCCTCTGCAGGAATCCCGATTCCGTAATCCGTGATATGAATATGAACCTCGTTTTGTTCCAGCGTTCCGGTTACAAGAAATTCTTTTGAAAAACCAGAATATTTAACGGCGTTATCCAGCACGATTAGCAATAACTGTTCCAGATGCTGCGGCGTGATATGAACTTGTACTTGTTCGAGGAGCGTTGATTCCCACCGGAATATCATATCAGGATGCAGCATATTAAAATTGGTGAGCGTATATTGAATGGTGTGACTGATATCTATCGCAGGCACATCCTGTTCCAAATTTGGGGACTCAGCTCGCGTCAACTCCAGAAGATCGTTTACAATACCCTTCAATCGCTCAAGCTCCTGGACAGAAACACGAAGCGACTCGTCCAATATGGCCGGATCGTGCTTGCCCCAACGGTTCAATAAGGAGATATGACCTTCAATAATCGAAATTGGAGTGCGCAATTCATGGGAAGCATCCTCAACAAACTGTTTTTGTTGAAGGAAAGAACGCTCCAACTGATCGATCAACTCATTAAATACTTTCCCCAGATTCGACAGCTCGTCATTATTATCGGATACTTGCACACGTTCCTCATGCAACCCTTTTTTGCGAATTCTGATCATCGTATCCGTCATGGACTGAATGGGCCGCATCAATTGGCGTGAAAGAAAAATCCCTCCCAAAGCGCTTAATATAATCGCTCCTATACCGCCTGCAATCATGACACCTTTTATTTTGTCACTAATCTTGTCTATATTTTCCATGTTGTTTATAATTTCAATGGTTCCAGTAAAGTGATCTGAATTCAACGGACTTCGCATAATCAAGACCTGATCCTCCAGATGCCAGGCAGTCATAATCTGAGTGCTACGTACTGCTTGTGGCAGGAACCAATCCTCAGGCAGCTCGTTGCTAACGCTGAGCAGTGGAACTCCTTGCTGATTCAAAATACGGATCATTTGATGCCGATCATTCAAATTCTCAACAAAACGTCGACTGTTCACAATTTCTTGAGCAGACAAGTGTTTTTCCTGCAAAAGGGTTTGAAGTTCGTTCATGCTTTTGCGGATACTCACTTTTCCCTCACTGACCATCCACTGGTTAATCGTAAAATATTGGACACCATTGTACAAAACAAACAAAATACATAACAGAAACGAAGACCATACTGCCAATTTCCAACGGATGGGCAGCCGGGAGAATAGGGATCTTAGCGTTGCCATTATCGAATCACATACCCTAATCCGCGTAATGTCTGTATAAAGCTTGGTTCTCCAGGCTTGTCGATTTTGCTACGCAAGTAACGAATATACACGTCGACGACATTCGTTTCGACCTCCGAATCATAGCCCCATATAAGCTCCAGCAATCTCTCCCGAGTCATGACACGTCCGATGTTATGCATCAATATGGATAGCAGATCAAATTCACGCTTCGTCAATTCGATAATCTGTTGGTCTTTGGTCAAAATACGAGCCTCGCTATCCAGCACCAGTCCGTTGTAAGTAATTTGCCTGGAATCTTCAACGAATCCACTGCGCCGGAGCAAAGAACGCATCCGGGCCAGAAGTTCCTCAATGGCAAAAGGCTTTGGGATATAATCATCGGCTCCACTGTCCAGTCCCATCACTTTATCCATCACACCGTCCCTTGCGGTTAGCATTATGATCGGGGTTTGTTTTGTTTTGCGAATCCGACGACACACTTCAATTCCATTGATGCCTGGTAACATTAAATCCAGCAGAATGATGTCCCATTCCTCGCTTAACGCAGACTCCAGACCTTTCCTCCCATCGTACTCGACAGTCACCTCGTAAGATTCATGCTTTAGTTCAAGCTCAATGAAACGAGCCAAGTTTTTCTCATCCTCAATCAGAAGTATCCTTTTCATAGCTTTCCTTTCCAGGCGCAAGAGCGTCTTTTTCTAAACGCTTGATATAGAAATCAGTTTACTAGATGTACATTAAAAAATAATGATCTTTTCAATTTATTTTCTCACGATATTTTAATGTGTCCTGTGTAAGCTGGATCATGACTCTATGAACATGGGTCTGTTAGCCATTCAGCATGAAAGAAGGTTGTATTCTTGAAAATGAAATCACTTATAACCGCACTCACTCTATCGGCAGCTTTCTGTATATTGTCTCACGTCGGCTGGTTTACTGTCCGCTCTGATGCTAAGGCCGTTCAATCCACAGCCTGGGCTGGCTCCTTTGTAAAAGTTAAAGCATCTCAGCCCGATGCTGTTAAATCCCCGCAACGTATGGACCATATCGTCATTGTGGTAGAAGAAAATCACTCGTCGAAAAAAATCTCAGGCAATCCCTCTGCCCCATTTATAAACAACTTGATGAAAAAAGGTGTCAATCTGATGAATCATTATGCAATTGAGCATCCAAGTCAACCGAACTACCTGGATCTATTTTCAGGTTCTAATCAGGGCGTCCACAATGATTTGACTCCAAATAAAATGAGCACCAGCAATCTGGCTTTGCAACTTATACAGCATGGATATACGTTTGGGGGTTATTCGGAGGGGCTGCCTCGAACCGGATTTACCGGTCCATATGATTTGAAAACCCTGTATGCGCGTAAACATAACCCGTGGGTGAATTTCAACAATCTGCCTGCTTCAATCAATATGCCTATGACCAGCTTTCCACAAAACTTCAATCAGTTGCCGACGGTCTCTTTTGTCATTCCCAATCTGAACCACGATATGCACGACGGCACGATTCGAGAAGCAGATCAATGGCTGCAGGCCCACTTATCCTCTTATGCTCGTTGGGCACCGCAGCATAACAGCCTTTTGGTTTTAACATGGGATGAAGATGATATGAGCAGCAAAAACAAAATTCCGACTGTAATCATAGGCGCTCGTTTGAAAAATGGCCCCTATAATGAGAAAAGCAATCATTTTTCTATGCTGCGCATGGTTGAACAATTATACGGATTGGATTTGCTCGGCAAGAGCAGAACGGCCCCGCCGCTTAAAATATGGACATCAGGCTCCTAAATGTCTAATATGAGGGTGAAGTCTAACTTGAAGGAGATTATTCACTTGGATGTCTTACATAAAAAGTTGAGCAATAACCATGAAATCACGGTGTATGAAACCACGGAGCTGTATGGTGAAAAGGGATTATTTCGCGTCATGCAATTTTCAAATGCAGCTATCCAAGGTGCGATGGATTTGAATCATCCGCAACGTATTCTGTTCGAATATCCCAGAGCAATCATCCATCTCATGGAGCTGAACGACCCGTCATTTGAAGACGTGTTTGTTATCGGGCATGGTATAGGTACAATTGCGAGTCATTTTGCAGATAAACGCTTTAAGATTGCCGAGCTGGATGCACAAGTAGTAGAATTCAGCCGAACATTCTTTGGATACGAACAGGACAATGTAGTTATTGGTGATGGACGCTGCATTCTGGAGAAGGAGGGCCCGGATGCTTATGACTATATTATTTTGGACGCCTTCACAGAGCAGGGAACGCCTTTGCATTTAGTATCCCTGGAATTCTTCAAAATGGCTAAAGAAAAGCTGGATTCCGAAGGATCGCTAATTATGAATTTAATGGGCAAAAGTGAACACGATCATCTGATCCATGCCATTCACACAACGTTACGTGAAGAATTCACCTATGTCACAGCGTTCTCCCTACCCTCGGAAGGCATTGCCGATATCCAAAATATTATTATGATAGGTCGAGACAAGCCTATTCGTTTTCAGACACGTCAGATGGCTGACTTCCATCAGATTACACTTGAAGAAGGTCATATTCTGGGAGATGCAGACACCTAGTGTTGAATGAGACCCATTAATCGTCTCTCTATATCATGGATATGAATCAACTCTTTGTGGCTGCTTCTTCGCTCTACAAACTCTACTTTACCGTGTTGTGCATCTTTACCCACGACGATCCGTACGGGAATACCTACTAAATCCGAATCTTTAAATTTAACTCCTGGGCGTTCCTCACGATCATCTAGCAGTACCTCTACACCGCGATCCTGCAGTTGGCTATACAATTCCTCAGCTATGTTCATTTGAAGCTCGTCTTTCACAGAAATCGGAATGATATGAACCTGAAACGGGGCCAACATATGCGGCCATATGATTCCGTTCTGGTCATGATTTTGCTCTACAATGGCGGATAGGATGCGGGAAACACCAATACCATAGCAGCCCATAATCATCGTTTGATCAGTTCCGGACGCATCCAGAAAAGTCGCCCCCAGCTTCTCACTGTACTTGGTGCCCAGTTTAAATACGTGTCCAATTTCAATTCCTTGGTTAAATTCCAAATTTCCTTCGTCACATCGAGGACATCTATCCCCTTCTATGACATTGCGCAAGTCAGCCACATGCCGAAGGTCCAGATCGCGCCTTGGATTCACATGCTGATAATGGTAATCCTGCTCGTTCGCGCCTGCGAGGCCGCTAGACATGTGGACAACGGCGTAATCCACCCACACAGGGATTGTCAAGCCGTATGGGCCTATGAACCCGGGTGGGGTTCCAGTCACCTTTGTGACAGTATCTGTACTTGCTATTTCGAATTTTTCACTACCTAAAATTTGTTTAATTTTTAGTTCGTTGACCTCATGGTCTCCCCTGACAACTACCGCAATCGGCTGATCGTCAGCCATATAAATCAGTGTTTTGATGATTTCCTTCGGCTCTACGTGAAGCGTTTCAACCAGTTGATCTATGGTGCGCAGACCTGGAGTATACAGTTTTTCCATTTTATCCGTAGTGATAGAAGGATGGCTATCAAGTTCATTTTCATTGGAGACAGAAGATGTGCCTATGCTTCCCGTTGACCTTGGTTCCGCCTTTTCAAGATTGGCAGCATAATCACAGCAGGTACATGCCACAATCGTATCCTCTCCAATATCAGC
Source organism: Paenibacillus sp. N119s (assembly GCF_059447605.1). NCBI lineage: Bacteria > Bacillati > Bacillota > Bacilli > Caryophanales > Paenibacillaceae > Paenibacillus > Paenibacillus sp. N119s. The sequence continues at coordinate 25,273 of NZ_JCAJRU010000012.1, forward strand.
CAGCGCCATAAATTCATGGGTTTCACCCTCACCACCAATAGCACCTGCCTCTGCTTCGACTGCGCGGAAATTCAGACTGCAACGACCAAAAATACGTTGATAGGCCTGAAACATCGTCCAATAAGTGTGATCTAGTCCTTCCCAATTGGCATCAAACGAATAGGCATCCTTCATCAAAAATTCTCTGCTGCGAAGCAGTCCAAACCGCGGACGTCGTTCATCCCGAAATTTGGTTTGAATTTGGTACAGCATTACAGGCAATTTTCGATAGGAATTCACTTCATTGCGTATTAAAGACGTTATGACCTCTTCATGTGTGGGCCCCAATGCGAACTCCCGACCATGTCGATCTTGCAGACGCATCAGCTCAGGACCGTACACATCGTATCTGCCAGATTCTTGCCATAGCTCCGTTGGTTGCAACACAGGCATCAGTAGCTCGCTAGCCCCCGCACGATCCATCTCATCTCGTACAATTTGTTCCACTTTTCTGAGCACCCGTCTGCCCAGTGGCATATAGGTGTACATTCCGGCCGCCAATTGGCGGATAAATCCTGCCCGCAGCATAAGCTGATGGCTAATCACTTCGGCCTCTGCAGGTGCTTCACGCAAGGTTGTCAGTAATAATTGGCTTTGGCGCATGTGTGGCTTCCTCCTTGTAAGAACGATATTTTTGTATGCAAAAAAGACACATCCGTCAGGGACGAATGTGTCGTGGTACCACCCTTCATTTGACCGTAACCATACATGGGACGGTCCTTCTTGAGATAACGGCGTCTAGCCGGTAACGGTTTATCTTACACAGCCGCTACAGCTCGCAAGGCAGGGAAACGTTCATTCGCGTCGAGAAACCTTTCAGCCCATGGGTTTCTTCTCTGTACAGCGGGTCATTGAACCTTTGATCCTTGGTCTACACTATTCCTATATATTACAATTTTCACCACTTTACACGAAACGCAGCTTCGAGTCAAGGAGATCATTGTCTATCCGGACTCGTCCAGGGACATGAACGATATTTAGATTTTAGGATAATCAAATTCCGTTTCTCACCATATTGCAAAATGAGCGGCCAGATTTTAGGTCGGATACGTCTGCGAAAACCTAGAACAAAGCGGATAAACCGAGGTGAAATGTCCCAAATACGAACGGATTCCTGCCCCACTCCTATGGGTAGTTCTTTAGAAAATAAAAAACGGTTAAGCGAACGTGTGATAACCCCTGATATCGCCTCAATCGTGCTGACATCCATCACGATGATTGTATCGGAACGCTGAAGTCGCTCGGTAAAATAACGCTCATGATAATTCCCTTCGATAATCCATTCTTCCCTTTGCAGGACTTCACCCAGTTGTTTATGAAATTGTTCATCTGTGCTCCGCTTCCACTCCGGTCCCCAATACAAATCATCTAACGAAATATACGGCAAATGAGTCCACATCGATAGGCGTCTGGCCAAGCAAGTCTTGCCGCTCCCCGGTGAACCGATTACAATAATCCGCTTAGCATGCTGCACAGCTAGAAGCTTGTTACTTGGTCCCGCACGTAAGGTCAATATGAGATGGATCAGCCGATACAGTAACCCTACTGCCAAAGCCCCTCCCTTTAAAAGCATATAAAGAAGGAACAGCGGCAGAAAAACAATAGCGTATTTCACACTGTCCATCAGACACCCTACTCCTTTTATAAATTCAATAATTGAAACCATTACGAAAGTCTAATACACACTGTTGTGGGTCAGTGTTCTCTTCTTTACTTATGTATTTTTCTTTTTAAAATACACGCCCTTAAAAAACACAAAATTTTGCGAATGTGTGCCATACAGCTCCTGGAATCTAGAATGAAGTTTATTTATAGAAATGGTGTCTGAGACTGTCCGGTCTGTTTGTATGGTTAAGTCGACACAACTGATTCCAAACTGGCACACTTGCTCCATAGGATAACCTTGGGTAATCCCGTAAATCATCCCGGCAATAAAGGCGTCGTCCGCGCCTGTGACATCAATGACCTGTTGAACTGGAGGAATCGGGACTTGTCCATGAGTTCCATTCTGAGAAGCAAACAATACATGCTTAGTGCCGCAGATGAAAATGACATTTTGAACCCCTAGTTTGTGAAAAATTCGGGCTGCATCCAATATATGCTGGTCATCTTTAAGCTCAAGTCCCAAATAAGCTTCCGCCTCATCTGGTTTACATACCAGCCATTCCACCCCATGCAAGTTTCGGGGAAGCTTTCTCATCTTGGAAGCTGACACCGAAGAAACGACAAGCGGAACCTGATGCTCCAGACAGACCTGTATGGTGGCCGCTATTACGTTCATAGAAAAATTAGTGTCCAGCAGAACGAGTCGGGATGAGGCGATTAAAGGAATATTTTCAAAAATTACCGAAGGACGAATCTGGTCATAAATTTCCATTTCTGCAGTCGCTACAATCATTTCACCGTGCTCGTTCAGCAAGGCTGTATAGACTCCGGTTGATGACTCGTCTTGGACTTGAAGAGGTAACACCTGCATATAACGGCTGGACTGTTCAATGATAAATTCGCCTTCAGCATCGTCCCCAACGGCGGTCAGCAAGCTGACCCGTCGGCTCAATCTCCCTAAATTTTCAGCCACATTCCGTGCAACCCCACCACAAGATTGTAGACTAGTGCTGCTCGGGTTAGAGGTATAAAGCTGAAATGTACCTTTAATCATGATCTTCCGATCCAGATTGGCCCCTCCGATACACAGTATCTGTTCACTAGAGGGCCAAGGCTCGTCCTGTTCATTTTTGTGAATTTTTTTTAGTTTCATCATTCGACTCCTTTCTCGAGTCATTTCGCTAAAATGATTTAAATTTGTGCAGAAATAGGTACTCTATAAACCTAACATGTTTTATATGTCAAATTCCCAAGAATCATGTCGAGTCCGTTAAAATATCATAAAGTTACACATACAAAAAATCACCTTATCGTAAAAATACCCTCCACTTTACGATAAGGTGACTGAATCTAAACATGCAGCTTAGATCGTTCCTAGCATCTGTTATTTTATAATAAATAGAGCAGCTCCATGGGGGGGTAAATCTGCAGACAGTTCCTGCGCTAATACACCTAGATCCACCTGATTCCATAGGTCTCTGGCACTCACCTGTCCTTCCATTCCAAGATCCCTTAAAGATACACGAACGGTGGAAGCTTCATCGCCAGCATTAAATAAAGCCGCATATACGTGACCTTCCTCGTTGTGAGAAGTCCAAACGATATGTTCATCCTTTCTATAGACCTGGCGTGCATTCACACCGTTGCGATGAACATCAAGCACTTCTGTGTTCGTTAGCAATGAAAGTGTCCCTGCATCATTATCCCGCAGTTCTCCCCCGAACATCAGTGGAGACCGGAAAATGCTCCATAAGGTCATCATCGTCAACTGCTCATCCTTCGTAAAGCGTGTCCACCGATCATGGCTGCCGGAATCTACTGAATCTACCGAACGGATACCCAGATGACCGAGCGGCAACATATCGCAATCCGGCCAGTTACCTGAGCCCACATGCTCCGCCCATTTCTCACAACGTTCAAACATACCGTGCAGTAAAGGCCATACATCCCAAAAATCATCAGTCATGCGCCACATATTAGCATTTGCCATTAAATCAGCCGCATGTTCCAACGGTGCAGGTCCAGGTGATAGGCTCAACACCATCGGGCGCCCACATTGGTCGATGGCTCGTCTAATCAACTCAATTTCTGCCAAATGAATACCATAGAGACGTGATGCAGCAATGTCATCTACTTTGACAAAATCGACACCCCATTCCGCATACAGGTTAAACAATGAATTATAATATTCCTGTGCGCCTTCTTTGGTTGCATCTACCCCATACATATCTGTGTTCCAAGGACAGATAGAGTTAGGATGTGCAATTTGTCTGGCCGTCGCTGTAGTTCCTAAAATTGGAGTATCCTGATGAACCGCCTGTCTAGCAATACCTCTCATAATATGTATCCCAAATTTCAATCCCAAACTATGAACATATTCTGCAAGAGCATGGAACCCACGCCCATCTGCAGCCGAAGGGAACCGATTCACCGCTGGAATCAGTCGTGAAAATGAATCCATTTCTAATGGAACAAATGGTCGATACTGTGAAGATACAGCTCCCGGTTCATACCACTGAATATCTACCACGACATATTCCCACCCATACTCCTTCAGGTGCTCCGCCATGTATTGGGCATTTCCCCTTACTTCCTCTTCCTTTACCGCTGCGCCGTAGCAATCCCAGCTATTCCACCCCATAGGTGGTGTATGCGCTGTCAAATGATGTTTCATTGAATCCATCCTTTCATCTGCTAGACCTCCAACCTGTTACTGCAAACTCATCCTCACCACAACATTATTATAATGTAAACCCTTACTTTTGTCCGTATCATCTTTTCTATTTCCACTTTTTATACATTTATGTTGACTAACTTAAAGAATGTGGTACATTTAAACATGCTGTTAAAAAACTTTGACTTGAATCAGAGGGTGATTTTACATGTGTGAACATGCTTATCGAATTTTGTTATTTTACAAATATGTCAATATTGAAGATCCGGCTACCTTTACGGCAGCGCATCTGGCTTACTGCAAGGAGTTGGGCGTCAAGGGAAGAATCTTGATTGCTGGGGAAGGTATCAATGGAACACTGTCCGGGACAGTAGAGCAAACGGAGCAATATATCCGTGATTTGCGCGCCAATCCGAAATTCCACGATATTGTTATTAAAATAGATGAGTCTGACGGTCATGCGTTCAAGAAAATATTTGTACGCCATCGTCAAGAGCTGGTTACGCTGCGTCATGAGAATGAGCTGGACCCTAATGTAATTAGCGGCAAGCGTCTGTCACCAAAAGAGTTTTATGAACAGCTTCAAGATGAAGATGTGGTGGTTTTGGACGGACGTAACGATTACGAATATGACATCGGTCATTTCCGCGGAGCTATTCGTCCCGAAGTTGAATCGTTCCGTGAATTCCCACAATGGATTCGTGATCATATGACTGAGTTCAAGGATAAAAAAATCCTGACCTACTGTACCGGAGGTATTCGTTGCGAGAAGCTGTCTGGTCTGCTGATTAAAGAAGGCTTTAACGATGTAGCTCAGTTGGATGGCGGCATCGTCACCTACAGCAAAGACCCGGAAGTACAAGGACGTTTGTTTGACGGTAAATGCTATGTGTTTGACGAGCGGATTTCGGTTCGGATCAACCATACAGATGAAGACGTTATTGTTGGTCAATGCTACCACTGTGAAACACCAAACGATCATTATATTAACTGCCCGGTGTGCAATCTCCAGCATATTGTGTGTCCAGATTGCGAAGAACAACATCAACATTATTGCTCTGACGATTGTCGTACCAAAGCGAAAACCATGGCTTCTGCATAAACCCACAGCATACTCGGGTTCATATGAAAGGGATGTCCTTACTTGCCGTTTAACAGGGCAGTGGACATCCCTTTTATTATCCTCGGAATAAGCGACTTATGATTTATAGTTTATACCTATAACCTTGATTGTTTATCCGTCTTGGACGGGCTTGAAAGCAGCATCTTATAATGAACCATGTTATTACAGAAAGGATGGATGGAATTCATGGTTCAGATCGTACTTTCAACTCTATTATCCGTTATCGTTCCGCTGTCCATTCCGGTGATTGCTGGATTTTTACTCGGCAAATTCATGAGATTGGAAACAAAACCACTCTCGACTTTATATTTATATTTTTTAAGTCCTGCGATGATTTTGGACACACTGCTCAAGGCTCAGCTTTCCTGGCATGACGTGGCACAGACAGCCGCTTTTTCATTGCTAAACCTGCTGCTGTTGTGGGGGATTGCACAGCTAGCGGGGAAAATCTTCAGGCTGAGCGCCCCGGAAACGGCCGGACTTACTTTAGTCTCCACTCTAACCAATAGTGCAAACTATGGTTTGCCGCTTATTTTACTTGCTTTTGGGCAGCTTGGCCTGGATAAAGCCTCCGTATATGTCGTCACCCAGATCATTATGGTCAATACCATAGGTGTTTACTTTGCAGCTCGCTCTGAATTTTCCGTTCAAAGTGCCGTAAAGTCTGTATTTTCTCTCCCTGCGATCTATGCAGCTCTTCTCGCACTGGGACTTCGAGCACTGGATTGGCATCTGCCCTCTGGCATTCAATCAGGCGTCTCGATGATTGCAGCCGCTTATTCTCCAGTCGTGCTGGCGATTCTTGGTACCCAGATGGCTTATGTAAAAATATTCAGGCTGGAGCCATCTATTAAAAAAGCCAGCTACGTAGGACTGACAATCCGGCTTTTTCTTTCTCCGCTTGCCGCTTGTCTTGCCATGCTCATATTGGGAATATCAGGTTTATTGTTCTCCGTTCTCTTTATTCTGGCTTCGATGCCAGTGGCTGTGAATGCAGTCATTTTAGCCGAAAAATTCAATGCATCGCCCAAATTGGTCTCCACCTGCATCTTGTGGAGTACGCTTGCCTCATTTTTACTTTTGCCCATTCTGATTATGCTGGTAGCAGGTTAGTTAAAAAGAATCTCTACCGTGTAGGGAATCTTCAGTATGCAGCCTGTTGTCGACTACAGGCTGCATACAATTGTCAGCGTATTCGCGGAAAACTGATCCAGCTCAGTAGATTTAGCCTTGATTTTTTTCCCTTTTCCCGGATTTGTCCCATAAATTCCCCAAGAAATCGTTCCCACTTTAAACCTATTTCTTTTTTCGCGCTATCATTCTCTAGCACACTTCTCACGCTTTGGTTTAGGGCCATTTCCAGGTGTGCTAAAGCTTCGCGTAAGTGATTATCTATATTTTGCTCGCTCATCTATCCATTCTCCTCATTCCTGGGTATCGTCTAGCAAGGCAATTTCTTGGTCCAATTGCTTTTTCATTCTTTCAAATTTGGCTTCGGCAATAATATCTTCCACTTCCTCACGCGCTAATTGAAGGTATGATTTACCTCGATTGAGCAAGCTGGTTCCCCCCTGCATCCCAGCTTCAGCTATGGGACGGAATGTGGTTTTAGCAATGGGAAGCAATGCGGAGGCCGCAATGGCAAGCGCAGTACCGATAACAATTTTTTCAAAGTTAGTTTGCATGATCGTAATCCTCCTGGTAATAAAGTATTACTGCGGCTGATTAAGCCGCAGCATTGAGGTGGTTTGCAGTAAAGTCTTCACTTGTCTGCTTGTTTGAAATCAAAGCCAAAATCGGTTTGGATAAAAGAGATACCGAGCCGGCAACACCAAGGATGGGAAGCCAATAGTGGAGTGGCAGACGTGCGGTATGGAAGAACCCTGTTAATGGCGGTATATATATGGCTCCTAGTAGAGCCAGCCAGGAAACGCAAAGAGCCCCGATTAAAAAGCGATCTTTTGTCCAATCGCGTACCGTTTCTTCAGACCCCTCCTGCCGCCACGAGAAAGTTTGTATTAATTGCCCCGCAACCAAAGTTGCAAAAGCAACGCTTTGAGCCACAGGCACAGGCGCACCAACTGCAAGGCTTGCAGCAAATAAGCCAAGGGAGCCTAATCCCAGCAGAACTCCTCTGGTAATCACTTTCTGGTACAGGTCTTTGTCGATGATATCCGTTCGTTTCTGCTGTTTTGTTTTCTGACCTGGATTTACAGCGAGAACCATTGCTGGCAAAGCATCGGTCAGTAAATTCATCAGCAGAATTTGAATCGGAACCAAAGGTATCGGCAATCCGACCATTACGGCGACGCTGGTGACAATAATCTCTGCCAGATTTCCGGTTAACAGACAGCCGAGTGCTTTACGGATGTTGCCGATGATCGTTCGGCCTTCTTTAACCCCTTCCAGAATTGTGCCGAAATGATCTTCCGTCAATACCATATCTGCCGTTTCCTTCGTTACTTCTGTTCCTGTTCTTCCCATTGCAATTCCCACATTGGCTTGCTTAATAGCAGGCGTATCATTGACGCCATCCCCAGTCATAGCGACAATTTGTCCGTTTTTTTGCAGAGCTGTTACAATACGAAGCTTGTGTTCTGGAGTAACTCTGGCAAATATGGATATTCGATCCACAATTTGGAGTAACTCTTCGTCCGACAAACGGTCAAGCTCATGCCCTGTTACAACACTCTGCGCATCACTGTTAATTCCAAGTTGCTTCGCGATGGCAATGGCGGTAATCGGGTGATCGCCTGTAATCATCACAGGTTTTAGCCCAAGCGCAAAAGCCTCCTGAATATTTTGCTCTACTTCAGCTTTGGGTGGGTCCATCATGCCAGTCATACCGACGTAAATTAAATCGTGCTCATCGTCAATGGAGTCGTTGTCGATGTTCTCATCCAGAGGCCGATATGCAAAAGCGAGCACACGAAGTGCTGCTTCTGAAAACTTTTCATTTTGCTGTATAATGTGCTGCTTCTGTTCTTCGGATAGAGGCAATACTTCGCCATTCTTTTGATATCGATTGCAATGACGGAGAATGGTTTCCACGGCTCCTTTGGAAAAGAGATAACATTCCTGTTCCGTCTGTTCATCCTTGCAAACCACGCTCATTTTTGCGGTCTTGGAATCAAATGGAATTTCATACCCGCGATGCCAATGGGCCATATCGTTAAGCCACAGTCCATTTTTGCCTGCGAGCGTCAATAGCGCACCCTCAGTTGGGTCCCCTTTGGTTAGCCATTGCCCTTCCTGCTGCTCAAGCTTGCTGTTATTGCATAACAAGCAGATTTGCAGCAAACGGGTCAAATCAGGATGGGCTGATGGGGTTTCACAACTTTTCACATTTTTGAGTTCTGCTGCAGCAGCAGCGTCGATCGCAAGCTCCTCCAATGCTCCTGTCGGTTCGTATCCATCTCCTGTTACATTCCATGCACGATCCGCGGTAGAAAGCACTTTTACCGTCATTTCATTTTTGGTTAACGTGCCTGTCTTGTCTGTGCAAATCACCGTAGTCCTTCCTAATGTTTCTAATGAGGAAAGTTTTCGGATCAGCGCGTTTTTCTTGGCCATGCGAAAGATGCCTGCACTGAGAGCAATCGTGATGGTAACCGGAAGCCCTTCAGGGATGGCCGAAGCCGCCAGTGTAATCGAAGTCGAAATCATTTGTGGAAAAGGAATGCCCCGAAGCATACCAATTGCGAAGACAATTCCTCCCACAATGAGAGCGCCTTTCACAAATTTCTTACTAATTGACGTTACTTTTTCCTGTAAAGGGGTTACTTCTTTTTCCTGATCCTTTAAAAGCGACATTAAATGCCCCATCTCGGTATTCATCCCGGTTTGCACAACAATACCCGTTCCCTTGCCACCGCACACATCGGTTCCCATAAAGAGCATGTTCGTTCTTTCGGCTAAAGCACAATCTTCGGAGAGGGAGTCTTCATCCTTTTCAACGGGAACTGATTCCCCTGTCAGGGTTGACTCATTGACTCGCATGTTCCACGAGTTGATCAACCGGATATCAGCTGGAACGCGGTCCCCTGCTTCCAGGGAAACGATATCGCCGGGCACCAATTCGACAGCGTTAAGCTCTACGTACTGGCCTTGTCTGAGGACTTTGCATACTGGGGGTTGAAATTGATTCAGCTTGTCCACAACCTTTTCCGCTTTGCGTTCCTGAATCGTGCCAATTGCAGCATTCGCGAGCAGGATTGTCCCCATTGCAAGTCCATCAAACAATCCACCTGTAAGAAAGGCAAGTGCACTTGTGCCAAGAAGGATCAGCGTTGTGAATTCCTTAAATTGACCCAAATATGCAATAAGCCAGGGAGTAGGTTGTTTACTCTCAAGCTGATTTGAACCATAGTGGCTTCTTGTAGAGAGAACCTGATCTGAGGTTAAGCCACTGTGCAGGTTTGTTCGAAACTTCGTGATGATCTGTTCGTTAGGTAGTTGATGCCAGGCCAAAGCTTCGGAAGTGACCGCAGCCTCGTCCTTATACGTGACTTCGGTTGAAGATGGAAAGGCTTCGCTCCTGTTTTTGGTTCTGGATATAAACACGAGCGACAAAGCATCTCCGATCAAACTGACCACCGGGGCACTGATCATGCCTAATGTTGCAAATGCTGATCCTACTACATTCCATTTTTTGGCGATCGAAGCATGCTCATTTATAATTTGCTCTGTTTTCTCGGCATACAGGGCACTTTCCTCAATATGTTGCAGCTCATCAATGGAAATCATCTGGACTCCGGCTTCTTTATAAAACTCATTAAGCGGATTTTGTTCGAGACCTGAGACAAATAAAGTCTCTTCACCCTGCTGCTTGAGCGCAGCGATCCGTTCAATCACTTCGCCATGTTCAAAAGCTAACCAGCTTGTATCCATACGGTATTGGGAAAGCTCGTCAGCACTAAAGTCAAGGCTGTTATGCAACAGTCCAAGCCTCCAGCCTTTTTCACTTAATGGAAAGGCCATAGAACCGTATGCGTTGACCTTTGCTTGCCGATGTCTGGCAATTAACCCAAGGCATTCGCCTTTTCCATTCCCTTGGCTTCCAACCAAAAGGACGTCGCATTCATTTCTTGCCAGCCTCTTGCATTTAAGCTCATAAGGGCTGCAATCTATGCCGTGTTCTTCCATATATTTATAGCTACCCAGGATAATCTGTCTATCATTGACTTTTCCCTTTATTCCCTCAGGCTCTTCTTCCACATGGAAGGCAGTACGGATCGTTCGGTGAGTTCGCTGCGCCTTGCTGAACACCTCGTCTTTCCATGGATGCTCTGTTTTTTCCATTAATGAGGCTGCCAAACATAACACTTTATCCTCATTTTCCTCCTTCTCCGCCATGCATTGAATTTCTTCAATCTCTGAACGGTTAAACAGGAGTGACGAATCCTCGAATAAGATCGTTTTTGTTCGAGCGAGTTGGGATAACGAACCTTTTTCCGGAACTACGTATTTTCTTTCTTCTGAAACGAGCTCGGCCTGTTTCCAGGCGTATTGGGCTGGTACGGTCATCACGCGCGGATTTGCAGCCAGAAGCACAGCGATTGCACGAAGTGGATTCCGGGTAACGGCCCAAGTCAGCCCGGCTGCAATGCAGCCTAACTTACCTGCCTTATGGCTATACGCTTGAATTTCCGGTGACATGGAAGTTTCTTGCTGTCCATTGAGCACAGACTGACTTCGTTTCCAGTTCACATATTGCAAAAGGCTGAGTCCAGCAAGCGCTACAAAATTTTCGCGCAAAAGCGCAAGAGCGAGAGCGCTTGTACCCAAAACGAGATCCGAGTTTATTTTTTTCTTATCCGAATAGGTTTGAATCCCCCGTTTGAGAAAAGGGTAGCCGGTTACGATAGATACAAATGCTGATAAATAGAACGGTGCTGGGCTTCTTGCCAGGGCTGAACGTCCGAAACATACCTGCTTGATTCCCAATGCGGCTAAACCGGTCATGGAAATAGCTAAGGCAATCGGGATTTTTTCTTTTGCCTCACTCGTGTTGCTCTTAGGTGTCACAGAGGGAATCGGCAAATCAAAAGGAATACCTGATTCTGCCTGGGCAGCGGCAGCTTCCCTCTGTGCCTCTTTCGACCCTGTATCCTCGTTCCGTATATTGGGGAGCGCCGTCAGATTGGGCGAGCAAATCCGATCTTCTATTTCGCGGAGTATATGGAAAATGTGACGCTCAGAAATCAGCTTTACATCATAAAGGAGCAACACTTTGCCAGTCACTGCACAGGGCTCCGCTCTAAGTATTCCATTACAGGCGGACAGACTGTGGGTTAAAATCTCTGCGGCTGCTTTACTTCCCTTCAAGCCATAAATTTCAACCCGTATCCTTCCTGGAAGGACATGAAGAAACCTGTTTTTATTTCGTAGCGGCACTATGGTTAACCTCCCTTTTCCATATTCGAAAATCAACTTCACTTATGATTTACAATAGCTAGCAAAATATGCATTTTGTTTTCTGAATGTAATCTGGTATAAAAATTTCACATAATGGAATTATTCTATTAACAACTTGTTTGAGGAGAGGATATTATGGCCAAATCACCACTTGGATTTATTTTTGCTGCTACAGCCTTAGTACTTGCTGTTTCCCCTGAAGCGCGAAAGGCTGCACGCCAAGTTGCTGTTAAAGGGGCAGGAATTATGCTTGAGCTCGTGGATCAAGTCAAAGACCGCACTAGAGAGCTACCATCCGCAGAAGCGACATTTAAGGAGGAAAACGATTCAGAACATCATTTACTGACGTAACAATTGGAAAATGTTCAATAATTTAAAAAACACAGAGTGGGGAATTATTAATCTGCAGTAACAAAACATCAAACAAAGGAGGGATCAGCATGCTTCAGGGCAATTCATTATGGGGTGGTCTTATCTCAGGAGGTATAAGCCAAGTGCAGGATACCATTAGCTTGACGAAAGGACAAATGGACAATAAAGAATTTATGGTGCATACGTCGGGGAATTTAACCGGAGCACTCGGCGTTATGGCTGGTATTGAGTATGGGGCTATTCTTGGAACTTCGCTGCTGCCAGGAGTAGGGACAGTTCTGGGGTCCATTGTGGGTGGGTTGTTAGGGAACAATGTGGGTCATAGAGTCGGAATGCAAGCAGGCAGTGCGCTTGTAAATAGCCGTATGGTCAGTAACCTGACACAATCCGTAGCGAAAAATACAGAATCAGCACCAGCTCAGATTGTCGATGCAATGCAGCCGGCCACATCTACGAATAATTAAATTTTCTCCAATACTCGCTAACTTGGTTTAGCGAGTTTTCCCCATTTTAACAACAAGAGGAGTCTAATAATCATGCACAAAAACGATGAGAATATTCCCGACACGATCACGATTCGTCTTGGTGCCACCTGGCAATTGTTTCAAAAACTACGGTATTTATTGTTTAGAAAAAAAGCATAAGCAGGAGGCGTGCTTCTTGAATTATATTAACCGTGAAATAAGCTGGCTTCAATTTAACAGACGTGTTCTTGAGGAAGCACAGGACGAAAGCACCCCGCTGCTGGAGCGAACAAAGTTCTTATCGATTGTCTCCACCAATCTGGACGAGTTTGTCAGTGTTAGGGTCGCAGGACTTATGGATAAAATTAGAGCGGGTAATACAGAGATCGATTTCACTGGTTTTACCCCGCAACAGTTACAAAATAAAGTAATCATCATGATTGAGCAATTAGTAGCCGATCAGTATGCCACCTACGCACGTATTATACAGTTGTTAAATGAAGAAGGTCTTGTTTTTACTGCTTATGGCGAGCTAACTCCTGAACAGAGGAGAGAAATGGAAGCCTATTATCTTGAAAAAATATTTCCCGTGCTCACTCCTCTAGCTATCGATAAAAGTCGTCCCTTTCCCCTGCTTCGTTCGAAAAGCGTGTATTTGGCCGTTGCCCTGAAACCGCCTTCCGATGCAGCAGGCAAGGAAGCTTATATTGCTCTGGTTGAAATTCCGTCCAATTTACCGAGGTATATTGAGGTTCCGTCTCGATTGGATCAAGAGCGTCGGCAGTTTATTTTGCTTGAGGATTTGATTAAGCAGCATATTCACACTTTGTTTACAACGTATACGCCTCTTACTTTCCATACGTTCCGTTTAACTCGCAATGCTGACCTTGATTTAAACGAGGAAGAAGCCGAGGATATTCTTGATGAAGTGGAAAAAGTATTGCGCGCAAGGAAATGGGGTACTCCGGTCCGTTTGGAAATAGAAAATGGATTTGATCCATTTGCGCTGGAATTACTGGAAAAAGAACTGGAACTCGAAAGCCATTTCTTAATTACGCATGAAGGACCCATTGACTTGAGCTACTTCATGTCATTCGCTAGTTCGATCGAGGGCTATGAGCATCTCAAGTATTCGAGATTCGCTCCTCTATATCCGTGGGAATTCATGAAGACGGACGATTTATTTTCAGTGTTGCGAAAAAAAGATGTTCTCTTATTTCATCCATATGAATCCTTCGACACGGTTAACGATTTTGTCCAGCATGCTGCTGCCGATCCATCCGTTATGGCTATCAAAATGACCCTGTATCGCGTAAACGGTAATTCAAGAATTATCCGATCTTTGAATCAAGCGGCCGAAGCAGGAAAGCAGGTCACTGTAGTCGTCGAATTGAAAGCACGGTTTGATGAAGCCAAAAATATTGAATGGGCAAAGGAACTGGAGAAATCAGGGTGCCATGTCGTCTACGGTCTGTCCGGACTGAAAATTCATGCCAAAATGATATTGGTTGTACGTAAGGAAGCAGATTCTCTTAGACGATACATTCATGTGGCGACCGGAAATTACAATGAAGTATCGGCGCAAGTATTTACAGATATCGGGCTTTTCTCTTCCCATCCGGAGATCGGCGAAGATGTCTCCAATTTATTCAACAAAATCACTGGATTTTCCGCCCCAAATCAGTGGCATTACCTCAGCGTAGCCCCAGTCCATCTGAAGCAACGCTTATTGGGCTATATTCAACGCGAAGTGGAAAATGCCCTAAGGGGAAAACCTGCAAGGATTATAGCCAAAATGAACTCGCTATCGAACAAACAATTGGTCGACGAGCTATACGCTGCATCCCAGGCAGGCGTCCAAATTGATCTGATCGTTCGCGGCATCTGCTGTTTGCGTCCAGGAATTCCCGGACTGAGCGACAATATTACCGTTCGCAGCATTGTCGGCCGATTTTTGGAGCATTCCCGAATTTTTTATTTTGAAAATGCGGGGACACCCCAAGTGTGGCTCTCCAGTGCAGACTGGATGACCAGAAATATGGACAAGCGGATTGAATTGATGTGTCCGGTACTAAATGAAGAACATCAATCTTTCGTCATTCAATATTTATTGCTGCTGCTAAGTGATAATATTAAAGCTCGACAGTTGCTTTCCAATGGACAATATGTCATGGCGCATAATGAGCAGCCCCCCTGCCATAGCCAGTCAGAGGCCAAAAATCTTATAGTAAGGAAAAACAATTCCTTTCCTGTACAAAGCGACGGCATCATCCCGTTGGTAGCCTTAGTAAACACAAATGGGTCAGACCTGATTCAATGACCATTATCATCTCCCGTATGATATCGCTTAATAAGGTTGTCCAATTGATCCAATAGGTGTGGCGCTATATCCAAAATCCTGTCGTATACCGTAGAGGAGTTATTCAGGTAGATCGTTTGGACGCCTATTTTTCCAATAATGATAATGGCGAGAGGGGTTACGGACGCACCTCCGCCCATACCTCCTCCAAACGACGGCATCACCTTTACGGTTTCCTGATTGTGATTATCCAGATCTCTTCCACCTGCCGCAAAGCCATAGCTCACTTTACAGACCGGTATGACTATAGTGCCGTCGAACACGACAACTGGTTCTCCAATGGTCGTATTGACACTCACCATTTCCTTTAGATTATCCTTCACCGTTTGAAAAAAAGATTGTAATGGATGCTCTGACACTCCATTCACCTCTCTACAATGTTTCTCTTCTGTCATTGTAGTCAGGATTGGAAAAGAATAAACCGCATTGACGCTCTATACCATAGAAAGCCATGCACGATCCTGTCTCCATTCTACTTGCACCGGTGTTTCAAAAAAGCCACTCAGTGTTTCACTGCTCAGAATGTCTGCTGTTTTACCTTTAGCAAAAACTGTCCCGCGGCGAATCAAAATGGTATGCGTGTACATCGGTAAAATTTCTTCAATATGATGTGTAACATACAATAAATTGGGCGAACCCGGCGACTCGGAAAGCTGTTGAATACTGGTTAGTAAGGATTCCCGTGAAAAAAAGTCCAGACCATTACATGCCTCATCCAAAATCAACAGCTTGGGCGAGGCCATTAACGCGCGGGCAATGAGCACTTTTTGCTTTTCTCCCTGTGAGCATCCCTGATACAACCGATCCACAAGATGAGCACAGCCTAGTTGGGTCATAAGCTGAATAGCCTGTTCATAATCTGTCTCCGTCGTCTGATCGTAAAGTCCAATGGATGCAAATTTGCCGCTAATGACAACATCCTGCGTACGCTGGCTCCCATTAATTCTTTCCTGTAAAGAGGAACTGACCCAACCGATAGATTTGCGCAGCTCCCTCAGATCGACATCTCCAAAGGGATGACCTAATACGCTGACACTACCTGTGGTTGGCCATATGTAACCATTAATCATATTGAGCATTGTTGTTTTGCCTGATCCATTCAAGCCAAGCACAGCCCAGTGCTCTCCCTCAGCTACCTGCCAATTGATTTGATCCAGTATGGTGCGGTTATCTCTCTTCCAGCTTACATTGTTAAGTTCAATAACAGAATTCATGGCTGTACATCCCCTCTATTCATCGTATCATCAGATGTTTATAAACATAATAAACCATCATTTTTTCACACGTTAATCTTCACTTTCGTATAAGAATAGCACAGGGTTGCAGGTTGTTCAATTTTAATTTCACTAAATTGCTTTATTGCTTTCTTCAAAAGTATAGAATCAAATTCAATAGCCCGCATATGCAACCTAGGAATAAGGTAATATATGCGGGCTTACTAGATACTTTATGATTTAAGGTTTAAAATTTAAGATTTTGGAGCAATGAAGACCGATTTATGAGGCAGTTTATCCGCTATTTCTCTAGGAAGGTTCAGATTCGTTGCCAATACATCCACAGGGTTGCCAGCCATCCACTCACTCAAATCAATGGCCTCGTAATGACCACTGTTAAAACCAATCAAAATACGGCATACGTCCGATCCGGTATTTTGAATATAATGCCCTGCTCCCATAGGTACATACCCTACATCTCCGGCTTCAAACTGCTCTGTCACTGCATTTCCTTCGGCCAGGAACACAGTCATTTCTGCTTTGCCGTCCAAATAATATTGCCATTCATCCGCATTGGGATGCCAGTGCATTTCTCGCAATCCACCGGGTTCCAGCTCAATCACAGATCCTGCCATCGTCGAAGAAATAGGAAAATCTTCTACTGTAACGGTCCGCTGAGTCCCTCCACCCGGTGCCGATCTGGGCTGTTTGGCCATTAAAGGATAGCGGTGTTTAGTAATCAGATCGGAAGAAGTGCGGGGAAATGCATCATGAGATCTCGTAGAAGGGACAGGTCCTTTGGCAAAATAGGCTTCCTTCTTTGGCAAAAGAGCCAGCTCGTCTGCTGCGAGTCCGAGATTCTGCATGACAACATCCGTGGGAGTCTGAGCGATAAAATCAGTAATGCTGAACGTATGGTCCTCCGAAAAATCACCATTATCGAAAATCAGGATAAAATGACATTCTCCAGGTCCAAGACCTTGAATGGAGTGACCATAACCACGCGGAAAATACCATACATCACCGGGGTTAAAAATATCGACATAGGAAGTACCGTCTGGATGGATAACAGTTGTCCGACAGGAGCCGCTAATCACATAGGCCCATTCAGCTGCATTGGCATGCCAGTGAAGTTCGCGCATTCCACCAGGCTCTAGACGCATAGAAACCCCTGCTATTCCTTCTGATACAGGAAAATCGTGGACTGAAGCCCCTCGCGTGATACCTCCTGGTCCGGTTCTGGGTTCCTTTTTCTCCAAAGCATACTTAAATGATTTCATCGCGATTCCTCCCTTAAAATCATTCTATATGTCTATGTTTTCTTATCATTCCATATCTATTATATACCTTTAATGTTAAAGAAATCAAATTCATTTATTCTTTATCAATAGGAGATTCGATTTTATCCTTATATTCATCAAAATATACATTCCCATCAGTACTGATTACGGCATAATTGATTTCTTTAAGAGAGAGTCCCTTCTTTTTT
>NZ_JCAJRU010000013.1:0-41578 GCF_059447605.1 Paenibacillus sp. N119s
CATTCCGTCTGAGGCAAGTTTTTTACGGTCCCGCAATACAATATTGCCCACATCACCGGTTACCAGCCCATCTACCAGGCTATTGCCGGATGGTACTTGGGGACCCAGAGACGCTCTCCCCTCTACGATTTGAATCGTATCACCGTTTCGGACAATAAATACGTTTTCCATTGGTATCCCGACTGACTCTGCTAGCTGGCGATGCTGATGCAGCATTCTGAATTCACCATGTATAGGAATCAAATACTGGGGTTTCATCAGAGTCATCATTAATTTCAACTCTTCTTGGCTACCATGACCGGATACGTGCATTCCCGTGGCGCTACCTGAACCATAAATAACGTTAGCGCCCAGTACGTACAGGTTATCGATGACCTGGGAAAGATTCCGTTCATTCCCGGGTATAGCCCCTGCTGCGATGATTACAGTATCACCAGGCAGAATTTCGATTTTGGGATGCAAAGAATTGGCTAGTCGGGATAGTGCAGCCATCGGTTCACCCTGACTTCCTGTGCATAAAATTGCAATTTTTTCTGCAGGATAGCGCTCCGTTTCTCCAGCCTCAATCAACAAGTCTTCCGGCATATGCAAGAAACCCAGCTCCTTAGCCACAGTCACCACATTGATCATGCTGCGTCCCAGTAAAACCAGTTTTCTGCCTGTCTCGACAGCCGCGTCAATGACCTGCTGGACACGGTTAACATTGGAAGCAAATGTAGAAATGAATACTTGCTGCTTGGCTCTAGCGAAAGCGTCCAAAATATGCCCGCCAACCAAACGTTCTGAAGGCGTAAATCCTGGTCTTTCGGCATTTGTACTTTCGGAAAGAAGCACTTTAACTCCTTGTTTTCCAATTTCAGCCATGCGATGAAGATCAGGGAAAGGTCCGCTGACAGGAGACATGTCGAATTTAAAATCCCCGGTATGAACCACATTTCCTTCGGGTGTCTGAAAAAAGACGCCCAGGCAATCAGGGATGCTGTGTACAGTGGTGAAAAAGGACGCCTTAATCATGCCTGCCTGAACCGTTGAATCCGCATCTATAAGATGAAGCTTGGCATCACGCAAAAGGTTATGTTCCTTTAGTTTAATCTTGATCAATTCGATAGTGAGCTTTGTGCCGTATACGGGGATATTGATCTGTTTTAGCAAATAAGGAATGCCTCCGATGTGATCCTCATGGCCATGCGTTACAATGAGCGCTCTGACTTTATCCTGATTCTCCAGCAGATAGGTGACATCCGGTACAATGAGGTCAATACCAGGCAAATTCTCATTAGGAAACTTGGAGCCACAATCGATGACAACAATATCCTGATCGTATTGGATCAGATACATATTTTTCCCAATTTCGTTAACGCCGCCTAGCGCAGCAATAAGTAATCTGTTATCAGCAAGCATCGGTCTATTTCCTCCTTAGGAAAATGCTATCCATATTATTCATTTTCCACGTAAACTTATGCATCATATTGGAAAAAGAAGTGCATAGTCTTTCCTAAATAAAAGGGTTCATAGTACACGAAAAGAAACCCTTGTCTCTAACAGACAGGGGCCCTTACTTGATTGTTAGATACCCACCGCAGCCGATATCGCAGCAAAAATAGCAGCAATCAGCCATAGGATCGGGAATAGTTTGAAGATTACTTTCAGCCACTGCCCAAAGCTAATCCGGGCAATAGCCAATCCGGCCAGCAGCACTCCACCTGTTGGTGAAATGAGATTGGTCAACCCATTACCAAATTGGTACGCTGTGACTACAGCTTCACGATTAATGCCGACAAGATCGCCAAGCGGCGCGAGAACAGGCATGGTTAGTGCAGCTTCTCCCGAAGAAGAAGGGACCAGGAAAGTGATGATATTATGCGCAAGCAACATAATCGTCGTGAATAAATAACTTGGCAATCCTTCCAGGACACTTGCAAGTGCATTCAATACGGTATCAATAATCATCCCCTGTTCTGCGATAATCAGGATTCCGCGGGCGAGGCCTATGATCACCGCAGCGTAGATAAATTCTCCACATCCTTTTACAAAATTCTCAGCTATTTCCTTCTGGCTCATTTTTGTAACAATCCCGACAAAAAGACCAAGGGCAAAGAAAAGAGCGCCGATCTCCGTCATATACCAGCCTTTGACCAAAATTCCCCAAACAATCGCTCCAAGCGTTACAATAAATCCACCTATAATTAGTTTGTCTCGTAACGTGAAGACGACGTCCTCGCCTGTGCTTTCCTTTATAAATTGCTCGCGGTTTATAATGTCACTCTGAAACACGATGGATTTCTCTGGATTTCGCTTCACCCGGTGCGCATACCACATCGTAAAAGCAATAGATATCATCGTAAACACAAGCCATTCAATAAATCTCAGCCAAAGCTGAGGATTCCCCTCTACCCCTGCTATTCCTTGGGCAATCAACACGGAAAAGGGATTCACAGTCGAACCAACGTAGCCAATTTGCGTACCCAGAAATAAAATCAGAATAGCTGTGATAGAATCAAAACCCAAGGCAAACATTAACGGAATAAAAATCGCATACAGTGGAATAATTTCTTCACTCATCCCAAAGGTAGAACCTCCGAGACTGAAGATGACCATAGCAATGGGAATAAGCAAAATCCCCTTATTCTTCAACCGCCTGGCCAGAGCTGTCAGCGCACGATCAATAGCCCCCGTCTGCAAAATAATACCGAAGGAGCCGCCTACAATA
Organism: Paenibacillus sp. N119s; assembly: GCF_059447605.1. Taxonomy (NCBI): domain Bacteria; kingdom Bacillati; phylum Bacillota; class Bacilli; order Caryophanales; family Paenibacillaceae; genus Paenibacillus; species Paenibacillus sp. N119s. The sequence goes on from NZ_JCAJRU010000013.1 coordinate 2,711, forward strand.
AGTACAAAAGAGACAACATCAGCGGCATTGATAATCCCCTCGATCGGAGCGCTGAGGATTTGCGGGATTCCCTGTCTTAAGTCACCGTTCTCCCCCGTTTTAGGTACAGAGTGATAAGTTCCTGAGACGATTGCCGTTTTGGTCACACCATTCACTGTCACTTCATGACGCTCAAATTGACCGCTAGGTACAATCCATGTCAACGCGGCGACTGTAATAATAATCAAAAATATTAAGGTATAACTATGGGGCAAGGATAATTTCCATTTCTTATTCTTGATGTTCATGTTTATCCCTCATTCCAAGAATGGTTATACGTAACCGTTCCTCCCATAATGGTTAATATCACTTGGGCATCCCTGACGTCGCCAGCGGATGCATTAAGGAGGTCGCGATCAAAAACGGCGATATCAGCATATTTGCCAGCCTCCAGCGTACCTGTAACCTCTTCCATATAACAATGTTTGGCTCCATTAATGGTCCATGCCTTTAAAACTTCAGATGGCGGCATCCCTTGGTCAGGGTACCAGCCTCCAGCAGGCGAGCCATCCGGGAATAGGCGGTGAGAGGCTGCATACAGCGAATCAGGGACACTGGTGATAAATAAAGGCAAATCAGTACCTATAGTTATCGGCACGTTAGCTTCCAGCATGGATTTATAATTATAAAAACGGTTTTCATTCTCTTTGCCTGCCACGGTAGACATATAAGCCTCTTCGTAAGAGGGGTTCAGCAGCAGAATCTGGGCATAGACCTCGGCAAAAATTTCATTTTCTCCCATTCTGATCAGGTCTTCGGGATGTGGATATTCCAGATCACTGATCGAATGTCTGATAAGGTGATTGCCTTGCTGCACGCGGCATTTTTCAATCATGGATACTGCTTGACGAATTGCAGCATCGCCTTCTGCAGTGAGGCAGCACTTGATCCCCTGGCTGTCCGCTTCCAGAACTGATGCTTCAATCTTTTCATAATCTACCGTCTTCAAATTCTTGACTCCAGGCATATCTGCGTAAGGCTCCAGCATATCCCCTGTATGATCTGCTACAACGCCGTCAAGCATCAGCTTGTAGCCTTGAAAACGTATAAGGTCTCCATTATAAAGTGCTTTATACTTGATACCAATGCCTATATCAAACGGTTCAACAACGGGTTCCAGCGAGAAATGAAATCGGAGTGGCAATTGACCTGCTGCTTTCAATTCTTCTAGAATCGGAAGCAGCTCGCTATGCCGGTCAAAACCAATATCTTTTATAGAAGTAACTCCTCGCGCAGCCAACAGGCGGCAAAACTCCATAAACTCTTGTTGGACAAGGTTGTGGTCCTGCATCATAGCTTGGAGCAGTAAAGCGCGTGCTTCAGCACTACACTGATCTGGTGAAAATTGATATTTCTCCTCTGCCAATCGGTTCATCCAGCAGTAGCTTTTATTGTGGTTGATAGCGACCACCGCCCGGTCGGGGAATAATCCATCCAACAAGCTTTGTTCGGGCAGCTTCCCCCATCTTTCCTCACTCCAACCGTAAGCGGTTACATCTCTTTCTGGCGGAAGGTTGCTCGCCTCTTGCAGCAGTAGTTTCACTGCTTCTTCACTTGAACCTATATGCGTAAGATCCACACCCCGATGCATTGACATATATCCAGTGAAAAATACATGGTTGTCATGAATTCCCGGCATAATAAAGGCATCGCCCAGATCATAAACAACTGTTTCCGTTCCTATCCAGGCTTGCGCCTCTTCCGGACACCCCACTGCTGCAATACGTTCTCCTCGCACTGCAACAAACCCGGGTGAAGCTTCATTGTCCAAGCCATTAAAAATAGCACTGGAGAGTAAAACTTTGTCTGCTAATGTACCGTTTTCCCCTTGCACAGTATCATCACCTCATGATTGATTCATCTAACACCACATGATGTAATATAACGTTATATCAAAGCTTCTGCTTCTCCTCATATCGGATGGAAGCAGAAGCCACACGTACCTGAACTACCTTGCATAACAGGTAGTGAATTATATGGAAAATTGGTAGCGGTCTCCGATGATATACTGCTTTCCCACATGAACCGGGCTTCCATGCTGGTCATAAATAATAGTATGCATGTAAAACAGTGCCTGCCCGATCGCCGTCTCCAGCTGCTTGGCCTGATATTCATCTGCCAAAGCAATTTGTAATATCGTCTCTCCCGGCTGGTTAGGATCAATGCCGTATTTTTGCCGCAGCAGTTCGTATACGGACCCCTCCAATTGCTCGTTCATTAGAAAGGCAAACCGCTCATAAGGATAATAATTGTTCTCCAGCATTAGAGGGCGATCATCTGCGTATCTTTTACGCTGGATATATAGCACTTTTTCTCCCTGCGACAACTGCAATTGATGTGCAATTTCCTCATCTGCTGCTATGATTTCACGTTTTGTTACCTCACTGTGTGAAGAGAGTCCATTGGATTTGCATGCCGCCGTAAAGCTGATCACATGCTCAATCTTCCGTCCAATTCTGGGTATATTGACAAAGGTGCCCTTTCCCTGACGTTTGGTCAGATAACCTTCATGAACCAATTCGGCAATTGCTTTCCTTACGGTAATCCGACTAACATTATACATCTCGCTTAGCTCTGTTTCGGTCGGTATACGGCTTCCTTGCGTAAATGTTCCATTATGAATAGCGGTTTTGACCGCTTTTTGTAATTGAATATATAATGGCTCGGCTTGGTCTGAATTCAACATAATGTACCCTCACTTGTCATATAACGTTATATCACTCTCACTTAGAGTATCAAAGGTTACATATTCTTACAAGTGAAGATATTCGTAAAGGATCCTCAATAATGAACGCCGTAACCGAAGGAGCCTTCTACCAGGCAGCTCTGGGCTGCAAGCCTTGAGCCTTCTGCCATAGCAGCCTGAATGTTGCCTTTTTTCAAAAAGCTCAGTAAAAAAGCAGTTATATAAGAGTCGCCTGCCCCCATAGTATCCACAGCCTCAACGGAATCAGGCATTTGGAAATAGAACTTCGTACCATCATAGGCGATGGATCGGTCACCGCCACGTGTGGCGACTAGAATTTGCCCCTCTTTTATTCGCTTGGAGCGAATATAATTCTGTGTCTCTTCATCCGTCATATGGCTGCAAGAAAAAAAAGCGAAATCGGCATGCTTGATAAATTGTTCTACCTGTGAATCAGTAAAATCATCTGAGAAATCAAAAGAAATTGGGATGCCCAGCGCCTCCAACTCAGGCAGCAAGTGGCCTGTATGACTGTACAAGCCTGTATGAATAAGATCGAATCCGCCAAGATAATCTTTGTCCTCTTCGCTCAGTTCCAATGGATGGAGACGTGTTACTCCCCCCTCATTACTGCCCAGAAATACTCTGTCTCCGTCTTCGAGGGTTACCCGTGCGCAGCCGTTCTCACCGCTGTGATATTTGCACCGTGAAATGTCGACGTCAAGCTCACGCAGGGTGTGTTCTACATGCCGCGCTTCGTGATCGTCCCCGAACACACCTATAAAGGCTGCATCCACTCCCGCTTTTTTGGCAAACACACTGAAATTAAGTGCATTGCCACCAGGGTACATCAAGCGCAGATGAACATATTTATCTACCACATTATCGCCAATGCCTAGAACCTTCATGATGGTTTCCTCCTGTTGGTAGGTACGCTTAGTAAGCTACTTTGCCCATATAACGGCGAGTTTCCAATGGGTGATTGCGTACTTTCGCGAGTGCTTCACGATACACACATACAATGCTGTAAAATAAAACCGGGTTAAAAAACTCTACCACTTCGTCTGCAATCGTTCCAATGCCAAGCTCCTTCGCATCAATAACTTCCACTTTCTCGGCATACTGATTCAGGAAAGTCTGTGCCCGCTCATCCAGCGCCCGTGTACGTCCTTCATTGATCATTAGAATAAACGGAGTTTCCTTATCCGTAACTTCAAACGGCCCATGGAAGAACTCACCAGAGTGGATAGAAGCTGCATGAAGCCATTGCATTTCCATCAGCGAGCAGATGGCAAAGCCGTAAGCATGTCCATAAGACGCTCCGCTGGTCAGGATATAAAAGAGTTCCTCATTGCGGTATCTGTCAGCAAATACACGGGCACGCGGTTCAACTTGAACTTTGGCCCGGTTAATAATGCCGTTGATTGCCCCCAATCCATTCTGGAAGGCAGAGTAATGTACATAGCCCTCAGCGATTTGAAGCAGTTCAACCGTAAGCTCTAAAATAATGGCCATCGGGTTGTTTTTAACATCGCTCTCTTCACCCCACTCGTAAAGGAAGGAATAATCCGAATAGTCTAGCAGATTCGCTTCACTATTGTGGGTTAGGCCGATGGTATAAGCACCTTTCTCTTTGGCAGATTTAGCAGCTGCGACTGATTCTGGAGTATTTCCACCGTGGGAACAAACGATGACTACGGAGTGTGCCCCCAATCGTTTTGGCAACGCATGTACAAATTCATTCGCTGTATACATCCCTGCTACCAGTTTCTTTGCTTCACTATCCAGAAAATATTTTGAAGGATACATATCAACTAGTGAGCCCCCGCAGGCTACCAAATAAACCTCGGAAATCTCCCCATTCGCTTGTTCATAAATCGTCTGAATCGTCTGTTGTACATTCATGTGTTTATCTCTCCTTTTTATATAACGTTATATAACGTATTGTTTACGAGATAAATATAAGCGCTTTCAACAAAAGTGTCAAGCCCCTTCGAAAAAAAAAGCTCTAACCCTTTTGTGTTAAGGATTAAAGCTCCTTTTCGGATTGGTTTCACTTCATTGGGTCAGTACACATTACGCGGCTAAGCCTACCCTATACGCACAAAAAATATGGTCTTACACAAAGGTTTGTCCGAATAAACTAGATTAGACAAATACATAACATACCATAAACAATCAAGGAGGAAAGCACCATTAATACATTTCTCGGGTATATTTTTCTGGGTCTGTCACTTTCCGCTCCCATTGGACCCATCAATGCCGCACAGTTGGATCGAGGTATTAAGAATGGATTTTGGCATGCCTGGTTTATTGGGCTAGGTGCAATTACAGCAGACATTATCTATATGATGCTTGTCTATTTGGGAATGATCCACCTTCTTAATTCCCCGTTTGTCAAAGCTTTTTTATGGCTGTTTGGTTTTTTTGTGCTTGTATATACGGGCCTTGAAAGCATCAAAAATGCTGGTGTCATTTCAGAATCCGAATTAAGGGGAAATGGGAATACCCTGACTAACTCCTTTGTAGCAGGCTTCCTGATGTCGTTATTTAATCCTCTCTCCATCCTTTTCTGGCTTGGCATTTATGGGTCCATACTGGCTAATGTCGCTAGTACATATCCAGTACAACAGCTATTGGTCTACAGCGGTGCGATTATATTAGGCGTGCTGGTCTGGGATGTGACGATGGCAGCCGCTTCAAGTGTTTTCCGTAGATTTCTCAAACCCGGATTGCTTAAAACCATCTCTTGGATGTCGGGGTTATCCCTTGTAGGCTTTGGCTTTTATTTTGGTGCACATGCATTTCAATTGCTTTTTTTACGCTAATGCTGGACTCCCTGACAAAATTACCGAGACTTCTTGGTCTTCTTTCGGCGGACCCATTGTACAATGAGGTCACATATTGCAATGAGCAAAACCAGCAGTAAGCTAATGTAAACCCCTGGGCGGCTAAGCTTATGAAAAAAGGCCCCGACCACAGCCAAGGCGATCAGCAATAATCCAATCCAGCGTTTAATATTGCTCGATGTGCTTGATTCCAATAACTTACCTGAAGACAGCAAAATAAAGCACCAGTTATACAACAGCATCAAGCCCGCAGCTGTGGTGATATATTCATATACCTTTCCTGGTAATAGCACCGATAATACAATTGCTGAGATTAATCCGACAGAAATCAGGCTGAGTGCATAAAGCGGATATTTGTCCTTCCACTTCCGCGAAAAAAGTGTGGGCGCATCTCCTTCTTGGGCCAGCGTAATCATCATCGAGGTCTCTGCATATAGCGATGCTGTCATCGTGGAGAATCCAGCAATAATAAGGACTCCGTTAAACAAATGAGGCACAAAGGCCAGATGATCGCTGCTGAGCGCAAGTACAAAGGGACTTTCCTTCGGATTAAAGGCACTTAATGGTACCATGGACACAGCCAGCCCAATCGAAAGCACATACACTGCAGCCAGCGTAATCAGCATGACCTTTCCTGCTTTGGGTGCTTCCTCCGGGTTTTGAAGTCGGTTGGACATAATTCCGAGCACTTCAATACCTCCATATGCATAAAAAGCAAAAATAAAAGATGACCATAATCCTATGCCACCGGTTGGAAAAAAGTTTTTGTAGCTCAGGGGGAACTTCGGATTATATTTTCCTCCTTCAATCCAGCCTGCCAAAAGGGCAACCGCTAAGACCAAAAACATCACCAGAGCCGCTATTTTAATGATGGCGAGCACATTTTCCACCCGGTCAAAACCCTTATTGCCAAAAAAAACAATCACAAGTCCTAAGAGCCCGAAGCCTGCCGCAAAAATCCACATGGGTACCTGAGGAAACCAAAAACGTGCAAATATAGACAAGGCGGTTAGCTGGCTCCCATTGATAAGCAATTCTGAAAACCAATACACCCAGCCACTGCCAAAGCCTGCCCAATTGCCAAAGGCTTTTTGGGCATAGGAACGGAAAGAGCCTTCCTCTGGATGGTCAGCCGTCATGCGTGAAAGGGCATCAAACACTACATACGTTCCGACTGCTGCCAAGAAGTAAGCAATCAGCACGGCTGGACCACCAATGGAAATCGCTAAACTGGACCCCAGGAAATACCCTGTACCGATGGTACCCGCAACTCCTAACAAGCTTAGTTGCCACCATTTTAGTTTTTGATCTTTTTGGTTGCCCGCTGAAGACTTGCCCATGAAGAAAATCACCCTATTCTGAATTTTGAGACCTAATTTCTTGTTGCTTTATGATTGCCTTCTTCTCTATATTTCATGTGAATGTTAATTCAATGTAATAAAAGAAGCACCAGCAAACTGGCATGCTGGTGCTTCTTTTAAGGTATCATTGTAGCTACATCGTTAATTTTGTTCCGTTGACTTTAACGGCTCACTTTTTGGATGAAGAAAGTGCCTTGTCTGCATTTTGAATGTCCATTTGAATTTGCTGATCCGGATCATAGGCGTTGTAATAACCATTGTCCTTCATATAATTAAAAATTTGCTCATGAAGATTAACAGCTTTGCTCAATTGGTCACAAAGGACATTTCGAACTTCCGGGCTAGTGGACTCTGTTAAAGCCGCAGCGTAGTTTTTGATCCCACTTTTAGCTGCAATTAACAGATCGGCAGCAATCACCTGATCAGTCATGGGGTTCGTACTGTTCATATTCTCGGTAAAAGAACTCACGTTAATCCTCCTTAAACTATACAAGCAGATTTTTAAGCTGTTGAATATCTTGTGTACCGCCGCTGACGTCCTGCTGTAAAATATTTTTTAAATTTGAATCTGAGACTAAAGGAAGCATGGCTTGAGTTTTTGTCATACAAGTCGTTTTAAACGTCAGCAGCTCATGCAATTCCAACTTTTCGTGAACTCCGAGTTTTTGCAAGATCATAACCTCCTTTCTGAACTTCTATGTTATTTCCTAGGAGTAATGCCCTTATGCATGATCCAAGAACCTAAGGTTTTCACAATACCCTTTTCGGCTGTTCCTCATATGCAAAAAGGCCCCTTCAAACCATCAGTCATGGTTTTTGAAGGAACCTTTTATACCAAAGTGAGCAGCCAGGGAAGACAGCATTATTCAGGTATGGACGCTACCCGAAAAACCGTCCACTTCGTCTTCCGGGTGTTGATCAGAGCTGACGTTGTGTTCTTGTGCTGTGTTAGTAAACGTTTGAGAAGAACCGCTTTTATACGCCTCGCTCCAGTCTTCATTGATGATGTGCGCTGGAATAATCCAATCCTCCGGGCTATAGCCTGGATTTGGCACACCATTATTTTGATTACCTGGACGATAAGCAACAACTCCCGTCTCAATGATACTTCCTTCATAAGCTTGGCAGATCTCTAATGCAGACAGCACATCCTGGTTCTCGACGTGAACACTTAGCCCTGTATCACCGTTCGTGCTAGCAGCGTAACCAATCTCCTTTAATGTTTCACAGGCTTGTGCAGCTTGCTGCGGATCACGAAATTGAAAACGGAAAGAACCCGTATCCATGTGCTTCATCTCCTCTGAATTTATCTTACTTTGTTATTGGGTTCATTAGGTATGTTATTTTTTAATATAACCAACTGGAGCGGTATTTTTACATTCAAAACTTATTTTTTGAAAATTTTACCTTAAAGCTTTGAAATTAAATAGTTAAAAACGCAGCTACTGTGACAAATCGCATGTTTTCCCTTCGTAAATCCCTTTATGCTAGTAATAAGGGTATGGTTGCCCGGTCATCCGAACCGAGCGGTCAAAGGATGCCCAAATCCATACATAAAGGCGGAATGAAGATGATAGATTACCGAACATTGGTGACACAGCAATCCATGCATCTGTATAGCGTGTTTGCCAAGTCATTCAAAAGTGTAAACGAACATGCGGTTGCTGGCATCAAAACGGTGGGCTTCAACCCAACGGCCTTTGCCGTAATGGAAGTTTTATATCACAAGGGAGCACAGCCAATTCAACAAATTGGAGCCAAGCTGCTTCTGCAAAGCGGAAATGTTACTTATGTGATCGACAAGCTGGAGAGCCGCGGTTATTTGCACCGTCACCCATGCGACCAAGATCGTCGGATTATATATGCAGAGTTGACGGACGAAGGACAACGCGTCATGGACGAAATTTATCCAGACTATACACGTCAGATTGAACGTGCCTTTAGCGGAATCAGCGAAACCGAAAGAGATCAACTGATTGGCTTGCTCAAAAAATTGGGCCGCAGCGCTGATAATCTGTCACCTTATCACAAATAGAATGAATAGCATTTTAGCAAATTCAATTGTGAATAAAATAACAATCCTATAGCTGTGCTAAACGAAAATTTAGATTTACACAGAAAAGTCCACCCTTATATTTTTATGGGTGGACTTTTTATATACTTGAGTGTAATATGCCTAAGCTTACGAGCAGCATACGTACCTGCTATCGACTAAAATGTTTGACCACTACATTGTTAAAAATAGCTTTACCGCCATCTGCAAAAAGAGTAATTCCCTGATCCTCCAAGCGTGGAAATATTAAGGAGGAATAAGCTACTTCTCCATCATCTACGAAGACTTCAATACTGGTTTTATCGACGAGAATGTTCAAGTGGACATTTTTTTTGTGATTATCAAAAGGCGCCTTACTCTCTACATATGTTCCACTCTGATCCGGCTGTCCGGTGTTCGCTCTATTTACATAAGAATATTGCCCCTCCAGCGAAACACCCACATCGACATGACGCTTGCCATCCGCAGACTCTCGGAGTCTCAAGCCTGCATTTTTGATCGTTGACCAAGATATATCCGCCTCTAACTGATAGGCATCACCAGATATTGAGAGCTTGTGAGTCCCGTCTACTTGGATCTTCCCCAATGATTCCGTTGCGGTAGGGAATTGCTCCAAAGCTGGTACAGGCTGTGAAACCAAGTGATAGCCTTCATCAATTGTACGCTTTAATTGAATTTGGCGAACAACTGAATCCATTCCGTTAAAGCCTTCTTTAAGGGTGGGCGTGTTATTGGCATAATCCCAATTGTTCATCCAGGCTAGCGCATAGCGGTGACTGTATTGGTCTTTGTTATTGCCGTCCTCGAACGTAACCGCACCATACCAGTCAAAGCCATAATCCAGCCACTCCGGCTCACTGCGATTAGGCAGAAATCCTTCCCCATTAAAATCTCCGGTCCAGTAGGCATACGTGTTGGGACCGCCGTTTGGTTTGCTATTGGCGCTCGCGCCCAGAATCCAATGATAGGTCCCATCATCCGCACGCATCTGGTAAAGATCAGGACATTCCACAAGCCCGATATTTTCCGTTTGAAAGCCGCTCGTAAACTGCCAATCCTTTAAATTTTTAGACTTGTAAAAACCAATCTTCGTTCCCTCTGCCATGACCATCACCCATTGATTGCGCTGAGTATCCCGGATAATCTTGGGGTCTCTGAAATCCTTTGTGCCAGGGTTGGACATCACGGGCTTGTTGCGGTAAGAAGTAAACGTCTTGCCTTTGTCCGTACTGTACCACAGAAATTGTTCCTGCTTTCCTCCATCTGCGGAAGGCTGTGTGACAATAGCTACTAGCGCGCCTTTGCCAAAGCCTGCGGTGCCATTATTGTCGATCACAACCGAACCCGACCAAGGATCACCGTTGGGGGTGGTGTATTTGGGAATGGCCACTCCTTCATCTTTCCAATGAACCAGGTCGGTAGATGTGGCATGACGCCATTCTGTACCGTTTTTATGAGGGTAATCACGATTATATAAATAGTAGTAATGATATTTTCCATCCATATAAATCGGTCGCTGCGGATCATTTTTCCATTTATCCGGAACGGTGAAATGATAGGCTGCCCGATAGGTCGGTGTTGTTTGCTTATTTTGGTTTGTTTGTTTTTTGGGAGTTGCAACAGGTTTCGGGGGCTTGCCTGCATCCTGTTGGTACATATTCCATCCCATAGCTATGAATATCGTTAAGCCTGTAATGACTACTACGGATCGTATCCCAATGCTCTTGATAGCTTTTTTTCTCATTATGACGATCCTCCTTACTTCATTGCATCGTTATGTATTGTCCGAAGGATGACAGATCGGTTTGCTACCAAACTGCCGCCTTCGGACATACTGCTTATACCTACTTATTTCTTGCCATACTCATTTTGGTTGTCTTTTTTGTCATTCGCTGGATCAATCGTGATTTGCCCTTGCGCCAGAATACCGTTTTTCACAACAGAGGTTTTCGAGCCTTTAATATTCAGCAGGAAACTTGGTGCAAAAGTAGATTTGTGATCCGGGAAAAGCCCACGATTGGTCATATAACTCGAAACGACTACGTTATTGCCTTTGCCTTGCGGGATAGCAAAATGGGCATACGTCCAAGTAATATCATCACGATCCAGATCCTGATGAAGAACGAGACCGGTTCCATTCAACGGTTTATAAGGCCCTGTCAAGGAAGTCGAAACATAACCGAGCATGTAAATATCATCGTCACCGATCGCATCTACAGTCACCTTGGAACCTCTTGTACTCGTAAATAAATACCACAAACCGTTCATTTTGAACACATTTGCCCGTTCGATTTCATCTGTTACCAGATTGGATGCGATCAAAGGAGGCATCACATTCTTCAACGTAAAGTTATCATTCAATTCAACGATGCCCAGTGCGCCGTTCGCCAGCTCAGCTCCCTTTTTCTTAGGACTTTGCAGCAGGTTTTGCTGTTCTTCTGTGAAGAATTTCTTATTACCGCCATAATAAGCCGGGTTTTGAATCGAATCTTCGCCTTGATAACCTGTCTCTGTGCCTGTGTTGGCTTCAAAGATAATATATTTGTGGCCTTGATCCTCGACATAGTGAGGGTCCCGAAGGGTATGATTATCCATGTCTATTCCGACGCTTTGTTGTACGTTTTGGTAGGTTTTCCCATCCCCACCGTCATAGATTGATTTCAAATCCTCGACTCCATCTACTTTCAGAGTCTCGCCATCAGGCTGAGAGACATTAATTTGAGCCGTGCTCAAGGTTTGCTTGCCGTATAATTTGTTATTTGGGTCATAAGGCTGTCTACTAGTATAGAACAAACGTACATGCCCATCAGAAGTTAAAGTAGCTGAGCCGGACCATTCTTCTGACTGATTTTTTAGAATCGGATCGTTGGAAAGCAATTTATCATTGTCCTTAAATACTCTACCCGCATTTTTCCAGCCGCTCAGTGAAGTATTACCCGCTTTTTGATAGAACAGATATATAAATGTATCCTCGCCTCTTTTAGGATCGCCTGCCAGTCCAAAAACGATATTGTATCCCTTGTAATTAGCTACTGTGCCGTCGGCATTTTGTAACGGCCAGCTGTCCCAGACATCCAGATCAATCTGCTTGCCTGAGCTATCGTGGCCAATAGCAGAAGGAATATTTTTAATTGTAGATGCATCAAAGGACGGAACCTCATATTTCTCTTTGCCTTGCTGTTTGAAAATATTCAGCATGTCACTACGTGTAATTTGAGTAAATGCACTGTCTGCTGTGGAATCAGCCTTGTCATTTCCGTTTGCAAAAGCCTGCACGCCGCCTCCTAACAGTAAGGTAGTTGCTACTGTTGCCGTGGCTGCTTTACTGAACCATTTGTTAAACTTCAAGTACTCCATCTCCCTTAATCTAATTATGCCTTCTAGTTTTGAAGCCCAACTTTTTCGTTGGTAGGGTCATTTTATATGGTATGTCAAACGATTGATATAGACTGAAAATCCCTTTTATTTGAGGTATGAAAGAAGATTTCTCTATGAATTCCATCCTCATATTTTCCTAGTAATTTTCTGAAAAACCCTATTTTTTTCATTCCTATTACATTCAGAAAAATTTGTTACTTGATTTTCTTGCATGTCTTATTTTGCTAGGTTGGTTGCTTCATTCACATGCAAAATCATTCTAAAATAAATCATAAAATGTCCAATTTGTAAGCGAGTTCAAAAAAATGGTTCTATAGTACCCTGCAACTCATACAGAAATTAATTTTTTGTTACAATTACATAAGACTTTTTTACTATTTTGTTACCTGTATGATATGAATATATCGCAATCTCTGAGGAATTTTTATTGCCTTTTTGTATACTTAAGGATTTATCGGTCCTATACGAGGCGGCTATTTGCTGAAATCAGTAGGAGAAGAGACCTTTACATAAAAGAAACAGCCCGGACCTTTAATGGTTTACCGGACTGTCTCTTTATAATGAAAGAAGTATATTATTTTTTATGCGTGTTCTCTTTGGGGTGTCTTGATACGCTGATCTGCCTCTTCCTCCATGCCTGGTGGACGATTCCGCAAGCCGAGAACGACAAACCAGCTAATCACCGCAATAACGACCATAATCACGAATAGAGAATGCAGACTGTTTTCCAATACAGAACGGAGTAATTCGGCAACCTTGTCACTAAGACTTTGTGAAGCATGCGGGGCCAGCAGACCATTAATATCTTCCTGTGTAACCCCTTGCTGTGTAAGCTGTCCGTCAGCTGTCTGAGCTGCAATGCGATAATTCAGCCATGAACCGAAGGCCGCAACCCCAATCGTTTGTCCCAACGTGCGCAGGAACGTATTCAAGGCTGTAGACGCGCCACGCAGCTGGAATCCGACCGAGGACTGAGCAATAATCGTGAACACGGTTATCGAGAAGCCAAATCCCAGTCCATACAATAACGTAGACAGGAACAGCAGCCAGATTGGAGCTGTTAGGTTCATCAAGGTCATGACGAAGGCTCCCAATACAATCAGAGTCAGGCCGATCAAAGAGGTTCGACGCGAGCCCAGCGTCAGCAAAATGCGTCCTCCGATCATGGAACCAAACAACCAACCTACCGACATGGGGGCCAGCGCCAGACCAGATGAGGCTGCATCTCCCCCGTGTACGCCTTGAATCCATAGCGGCAGATAGCTAGTCAGCCCGATTAGCAGGGTACTGACGAGCAGTGCAGCGGCACAGGAGAAAGCGATATCCCGTATCCGAAACAGCTTCAGGGGCACCATTGGCTCCTGAGCGCGCTTTTCGATAACCAAGAACAAAATCAGGAATAAAATCGCCACGGCAGCCAGGGTCAGCAATTCAGGAGAAGCCCAACCGATATATTGTCCCCCTAGGGCCAATACGAGCAGGAGTGCCGTCATCCCGATGGTAAAGGTAACTGCCCCCGCCACGTCGATACGTGCGGTACGTTTGCTTACCTGTTCCCGCAGGTAACGGGCGATGAAGAACATAGCCAGCAATCCAAAAGGAACGTTAAAGCCGAAAATCCATTCCCAGCCAAAATACGTGACTACGTAACCGCCCAATAGGGGCCCAACCAGGGAAGAAATCCCCCATACCGAGCTGATCATACCCTGGACTTTACCACGTTCCTCCATTTTGTATATATCACCGATAATGGTAAAGGTAACAGGAATGACACCGCCTGCTCCAATCCCTTGAATGGCCCGGTATAAAATAAGCTGCTCCATACTACCAGCCAGCATGCAAAGCAAAGAGCCAAGCACAAATAACGAACAACCAATTAGAAAAATGGGTTTTCGGCCAAACAAATCGCTAAGTTTGCCGAAAATAGGCGTGGTTACAGCCATCGTCAGCAAATATGCCGTAAAAATCCAGCTGAGCAAATTCACACTGCCCAGTTCACTCACAATTGTCGGTCCCGCTGGACCGATAACCGTTCCTTCAATCGCGGCCAGAAAGGTGGCCAATAGAACACCTGTCAGCACGAGTCCGCGCTTCATAGGTTTATCATTTCCCAAGCAAATCACAAATCCTTTCCTTGTACAAACTGTGTTGTATCTGTGCAGTTTTCCCTCTCAGATGGATGATTACCCACACTGTATAATCGTAAACAGGCGGCCTATATAGGCCGCCTGTTGTATACGATGTATATATATTATTGTCTACATATCCTTAATTTTTGTCAACTGTAATCGTATGATAACTCCCGCTATCTTCCGTTCTATAGAGATACCCCTCTTCCATACGAAAAACATGGCCGGCAAAGCGTTCAGCAATCTGCAGATCGTGGGTAATGAGCAAAAAAGCCGCGCCTTCAGCGGACTGTTCTGTGCACATCTGGAGCAGAATGTTCGCTCCTTCGTAATCCGTTCCCGCAGTTGGCTCATCTAAAATGTAAAGCTTTTTGGGTAGGATAAACTGTGCCGCAACGCTCAAAAGCCTTTTTTCGCCTCCACTTAACAGGTATGGCGAAGCCTCCAGCCTGTGGTTCAGCCTGGCGGATGCCAATAAGCGATGCGCCCGTTCCTCATAGGCGGCGGGAACCGGATCTCCGATCCGTAAACCAAGCTTGGCGCGCACGCTGTACAAGCACTCTTCCCACACTGTTGCAGCTGCAAACTGATGCTCTGGCTGCTGGAATACATAGCCGATCCCGGCGGCCAGCTGATGAATAGGCAGCTTCGCCATATCCTGCCCCTCCCACCACATGCATCCCCTCGGTGCGGGGAGCAAGCCCATAAGCAGCTTGCCGAGCGTAGTTTTGCCAGAGCCGTTCTCGCCCAGCATTACGGCTCGGTCGCCAGGCGCAAGGGCCAGACTCACACCCTTGAGCGCCGGGCGCTGGCTGCCGGGGTAGGTGAAGGGCAATCCCTTCACCTCCAGCAACGGCTGTCCCGCGCAATTAGCCGCCGAGCCGGAATTCACCCCCGGCTCACGCGGCCTGTCCTCCCTCCCTACGGAAGAGGGGAGCAGCCCCCAGGCTGCCAGCTGCGCACCATGCTCGCGCAGCAGCTTTTCGGGCGGGCCTTGCAGCTGCACGGTCCCGTCCTTTAGTACGATGACGCGCTGCGCTGCACGCACGCCCTCGTCTATGCGGCCGGACGCGGTGATCACCGTCCGGCCTGCGCCGTGGAGCCGCCGACATAGCAGGACGAAGTCCCGTACCGCCGGCGGGTCCAACTGCGCCGCTGCGTCGTCGAACACGACCAGCGGCGCTTCCAGCGCCAGCACCGCAGCAATGGCGGTGCGCTGGCGCTGGCCTCCCGAGAGGCGGCGCACGAAGGAGCCGCGCTCGGAAGCAAGGCCGACGGCCTCTAGCGCAGCGGCCAGGCGCTGCTCTATTTTTGCCGGAGGCACGCGCAGGTTCTCCGGCCCAAAAGCAATTTCGTCTTCGACGATTCCCTGCACCAGCTGGGCATCCGGGTCCTGAAGCACGACGCCGACAGTAGTGGCGATTGTAGCCAATTCAGTGGTGGCGGGGTCCATTCCGTATACGGTCAGCTCGCCCGTCCGTTCGCCTTCCCCAGAACGGGACAACCCGCCATGAAGCAGCTGGCACAGTGTAGACTTTCCACTTCCGCTAGCTCCGACAATGGCTACATGCTCGCCCACCCCAATGTCCAGTGTCAGACCATGTAACGCTGGCTCCACCTGGTCGTCATAGCGATAACCAAAATTCCTCAAGGAGACAGCCGTTCTATTTTCTGCATCATGATCACTACGTTCATTCATAACCGAAATACCCTCGATCCCTATTGTCAAGCTATAACCATGTATAACCTTGGTTATGCACGTGAAGCGCGGCCCAGTTCAAAGCGTTTTAATAGACCTGTACGATTCAAGGCATCGCCTAGTATTTTGGTCAGCAGACCACACAGGATGATGCCGCTCAGGATACGAACGATCAGTGCCACCGCCAGCACCTTCCATCCCCAATGCATATAGCCAAACATATTGGCTGCCACAATAAACCACAGCGGAACCATGGCCCCGCCCACCAGCATTAATGAAACTGCGCCCCAGCGTCGATACCGTAAAAGAGCAAATACAAGCTCCGCCGCTACCATATAGCAGACAGCCGCCGCAATAATAGATGCAATTCCATAGGCAGAGCCCATAAATGACTGTACTACCGCGCCAAAGGCATAAGCAATTACCGCTGTACCCGGTTTACGAATAACATAATAGGCCAGCAAGCCATATATCATGTACAGCCCGACAATAGCAGAAGTTGCGATCGGCCCTCCCAGACTGTTTAACGTTTTGTTAATCATCGACAAATACACAGTCATGACACCGTTCAACGTGGCCAGCATTGCCATGAACACGATATCCAACGTTGTAAACTTTGCAAAAATACGAGATTCCTTCATATGTATTTCTTGACTCCTCTCCATTATCTACTCTACAAGGTCATAGTTTTGATCCTTGTACAAGCTGTTACTGTATAAATGTATTCATCCATCGCCCTATTGTCAACCTAAATTTTATTTATCAAGTTGACAATAGGAGCAAAAAAAGAGGCTGCTCTTTATAATACCCACCATAAAACAGCCGTAGCGAATACAGCAATCACAGCACATACGCAGCCTAAACGTCCATTCTTCAGTGTACGAAGATACGTCCGTTCTGCATAGGCGCCAAAACCTTTACCCTCCATAGCCAGGGCCGTCTGCTGAACCCGTCTTACAGCATTCACCAACACTGCAGCCGCATACCCGCTCCACCATGAAAACCGATTGCTCCACCCTCGTGGTGGCTCCTGTCCACGAACGCGCCGTGCAGCCATAATTGTTCGCCCCTCTTCTTCCAATAGGGGCAGGAACGTTAGCGCTACTGAAATACCGAACGCAAATCGATAAGGCACACGCAAGCGAAGATTCAGAGCCTGCACAAAATCCCGGGGATCGGTCGTCGAGAGATAGATATAGGATGCCAAAAACAACACAAAAATCCGTAGCGTTAACGCCCCCGCGATGTCCAGTCCCTCCACTGTAATCACCATAGGTCCCCATGTCGCCACTACGTGCCCTTCGCGAATCGCTAGAATAGACAGTATAAAATACGGAATACCTAAACCAATCAAAAAAGACATAGCACGAAATTGGCGTGCCAGCGTTAAATGTGCACCCAAGCCAGCCACAGCGATCAGGACAGCCAAGAGAACCGCTTCCTGCAGCGTCGAATCCCATGCCATCGACAGGAGACTAAAGCAACCCACCCATATAAGCTTACTTAACGGCCCAAGCCTGTGCAGCGGCGACGAGCCACCGTTATACTGAAATAGCATTTCGTTGTACCTCCAGTCTAAGCCATTCTTCATGCAATATTGAATACATCAGCATATCTTTAAAACCTGTAGATGTATGCTGTACCTGCCGTAACAAGCCTTCCTGAGACCAGCCCATTGAGGACAGCAGGGCTTGCGAGCCAATATTACGCGGGTCCACCAGCGCTTCGATCCGATTTAATCGAATCGTGTTATATCCGAATGACAGCACCAAGCGAAGCGCCTCGGTCATATAACCGTGTCGCCAATAAGGCTTGGCCAACTCATAACCAATCTCCGCTTTATAAGCTCCCTCCGTCTGCCAATAATTAAAGCCGCAGCTTCCAATCAGCTTCCCGTTCTCCTTTAGCTCGATCCCCCAGCGCAGCGCATCTTCCGTCTTGGCCAGCTCATTCAACAGCTCAATCATATCCTCTGCATCCTCACGTCCTGACATACCGGAAAGGTTCATATAACGGTGAACCTCCGGGTCAGACCAGCAAGCGAACATCGCAGCCGCATCCCGGCTTTCCATTCTTCGCAGCCGAAGGCGCGAGCTTTCCAGCAGTGGGATATGCCCCTTACATGCATATGCACACATATTCCATCATCCTTCCAGCATAAAATGACACAAATATACGCTACATTTAAACATACCCCTTCAACAAACACAACCTTCTTTCAAGTGGACAAGCCTGTATACATCAAATAGCCCTCTCACTTCCTGAAAATAGGAATCAAGAGGGCTACCGTTTTATTGTTATAGAATATTTTGTGTCTTCAATCCTTTTAGGAAGAGGCACGGGCCGTGACATGTGCTGGATTTTTCACAACATCCTCGTACAATACGCCCAGCATCGACTGAATTTCCTGCAACTCCTCGATCCCTGCGCCAGTAAGGCTGAACATATCATCATGCGGTGTCAGGAAGTTTTCCTGAGTCAGGTTTTCCAGCTCCTGCTTGACCTCTCGTTCACCTACACGGTACCCGCGTTCTTCGAGCAACGGTTGTACATCATTCACCGTCAAATCGTTCTGCTGTGCGTAAGAAAGCATCTGTATACGGATAAACAAGTTCTGAACATCTGCATGCATCGTTTTAGCTCCTCCCTGGCCTAGGCCAACAATATTACACTGTTTTTACCCTTAGGAGGTCAACTGGAAACAGATATGTGATAACCCCTGCAGAATTGCTCTCTACTATTCCTTAAATTCCAGTTCATAAAATTGACCCTTCGAATTAAAAGAACCGACTAGAGATGGAAATCCACTTTTCGTAAAATGCACGACAGCCGTCAACTTGGGATCTAGTTTTGCTTTATAGCCAGTCAGATCCACCTTCAACAACTCCTTGGATTGCCGGGCTGCATTTTGCAGCAGTTGAGCCTCGCTGTATGATTTCATTTTTTTGTAGGTTTCTTTGTAATTAGCAGCAGAATCCTGTAATTCATATGCTGCAACCTTGGTTACTTTGTTCGTACCTTTTTCAACATTCACAAACACCGGATGCGCTCCAGTACCAAACATCAGGTTATACACGGTCTTTCCGTTCTCAGTGATCAGCTGGATTGGTTCATTCAACGCTCCTTGTTTTACGCCCTCCAAACCAGCGAAGACACCGCTTGCCGCCTTTAGTGCATTTTCATCTATCTCTTGCTTGGCAAGCAGCTTTATTGTGCGCAGCACTTTACCCTCCCGCAGAATAATAGTGTTATTGTCGATTCTGGTATATAACTCTACTGCACCTTTAGGATACTCCGGGCTTTTATCCACTGAAATGTTTACTTCTTTAGGTGTTTTGCTTGCTTCTGGTTCCTGGAGAACGCTTTTCAATGCGGCTTGAAGTTGCTGTTTGTAGCTATCCTTGAGTTCCCCCCAGGATTGATCCACATATATACGTTCTAATTCACCCGTCTTGGTAACCATCACTTGACCGTGTTCCACACCTTTTATACTGAAATCCCAACCGTTCTCGTTACCTAGACTCCATTTTTTCGCCCCACTAAACGTATAGCTTTTGCCTGTTACTGCTTTTAAATACTCTTGCGCCTTTTGTACAATTTTAGCATCCACTTCTTTTAGGGATGAGGCTCCTGTTGCAGCTTGTGCAGGGTGGGTATTTTTCGTTGAAGCTCCATATACCGCCGGTACCGGAACAGCCGTCAGAATCAGACTCGCCACCACCGCTGAGGTGAGTGTGTAATATACCTTTTTCATAATAATCTACCCCTTTTCCCAAAATTATTCTGTACAGAGATTAGATTACGGAGACTAGCAAAAGGTTACAGAGGATTTTCCAGTTGACTAAATGTATGCAATCGTTATATCTTAAATTAATTAACCGATGGTAAATGAGATTTGTGGAAAATTAATGTTAGGAGCGTGGACTCTACATGTTTCAAGCAATACCTTACGAAGGTACACGTCAAGAACAATTCGAATCAGTTCTCGGACAACTTCGAGCACTTATTCATGATGAATCCAACATGATTGCCAATTTAGCAAACGCTTCTGCGTTGCTGGGTCACTTCCTCCCAGATATTAACTGGAGTGGTTTCTATCTTTATGATGGCACAAAGCTTGTACTCGGCCCCTTCCAGGGTTTACCTGCCTGCATACGGATTCCACTGGGACGCGGCGTCTGCGGCACCGCAGCTGCTGAACGGCGTACACTTGTCATAGACGATGTACATGCATTCCCAGGACATATCGCCTGTGATGCTGCTTCCAATAGCGAAATAGTTATCCCACTGGTCAAGAACGATGAGTTGATTGGGGTACTGGACATTGACAGCCCGCTAAAAGGCCGCTTTGATCACGAAGATCGTGTATTCCTAGAGGAATTCACGTCTATTTTGGTGTCCAGTCTGTAGCCATAAAATTGTGCATATATATGTTCTTCCTTCGCCACAATATATGAGGGTCCTAAAACCTAAACTATCCGGCGAAGGAGATTGATGATCAATGTTCAATAACATGGCTCCACAACAACAAATTCATCAATGTGAACAAATTATTCAGCAATTGGTCCAACAAACACAGCAAGGAACCGCTATGTATCAGCAGTTGCTGCAACAAGAGCAACAAAATGCATCCAGCCTTGAAAGCCTGATGCAACGTGAGCGTAATGCGGCTCAAATGATCCAAACTGCAATCCAGGACCACCAAAAAGCTATGCAGCAATATCAACAAGTTATTCAACTGTGTAGTCAGTTGGAAAACACCATCCGCTCTAGCAGCCAAATGACTCAGCCTGGATTTGGCGATAACTATGCTTCCCGCAGTATGCAACCCTCCACCTTTGGCGCAGGAAGCCACATGAATCACAGTTATCCGCAACATATGGGAACAACTGGACAGCATTTCGCAGGCAGCAGTAACATGCATCAGTTCGGAAGCAGTAGTCAGCAAGGCATGAGAACAGCACCAAGCGGCATGTAAGCTGCTTTACACAAAAAAAGGGGAACAACAGGCCATTGATTGGCTTGTTGTTCACCCTTTTTTATATTATTTATAGCCCTTTTTATCAGCCGTTGCTAATTTAATTCCCGTTCGGCCAGCACCTTCATGCCGTCTCGCAAATACTCCGCCAGCCCGGGGTGATAACCTTCATACATTTTATTGAAATCCTCATGTTCTACATACAAGTCTCCTAGCCCACTATAAATTTCTGCCGTTGGGGTATAAAAACGGCTTACCCATTGAAGATGACGACGGATCAGCGCCTGTACTTCTGCACTGTTATGCTTCAAGCCTTTATTCATGGCTTCTGCCAGCTCCCGATGAATCTGATCTGCCTCTACCTGCGAATCCAAGTAATCCTCTTTGCTCCAGTTCGTCGTAGCGGTCTTGCTCTCCTGGATCTTCCCTGCGACCTGTGAACCATAACGTTCTGTCAGCTCACGTTCATACGTTTCCTGTTTTTCCGGGTTAAACCCTTGATACATTTGCCCTGGTTCCATTATTTGTTCTCCTTTCAAATGGGCCACCGTTTGGTCGATGGTCTGAAGGAGAGTATGCAAGCGGAAGACCTTCGCCTCAATCTTGGCTCGATGTACCTGCAAAATCTCGGCCTTTTCTTCCTTGGTTTGCTCCAGTACGTTGCCAATTTCAGATAAAGGCAAATCCAGTTCCCTGTACACCATGATTTGCTGAAGCCTCAACAATTGTTCCTGTTCGTAATAGCGATATCCATTGTTTCCGATATGATGCGGCTTCAGCAATCCAATTTCATCATAATAATGCAAAGTTCGAACACTGATTCCCGACAGATTAGACACTTCCTTTACCGTATAAGCCATTCCGCTTCACCTCCCTTACCTTCACAGTCTACAGCCTTACGTAGCGTGAGAGTCAACGCCCCCACTCCCCACCTTGGCACTACATTTTTACCCTATAAGCACGTTGTGAACCGCCCAATGGCAACGATTTTCCATACTTGCGACCTACGACAAGTATCTTTAGATATCTATGCAAAAAAAGCCCTCCAGCGTATTTCAGATAAGCTGGGGGCGTCATTTATTTCTTTAGATGTGGCCACTAAGAGAAGCTTTTTCCCATGACCACATGATCGTAAAAAGCGATCTTTTGAATAATTTTCTCCAAATTGTGCTGCGTTTGCGCCATATGCTCCTCCACTTTCTTTTTGTGGGCAACAAGGAAATCTCTTCTCTCTTGAATGGTGGCTTCTCCTTTTAGATTCAACTCCAGGTATGCCTTAATTTCTTCAATGGTCATTCCGGTATCTTTCATAGCCATAAGGAACCTGATCCAATCGATTTGTTTCTCAGTATATACCCTTCTCCCACCCTCATCCCGACCGACATCAGGTAGAATGCCCTCTTTTTCATAATAACGAAGGGTAGATGCGGGCAATCCGCTCCTGCTTTCAACTTCTTTAATGGAGTACATGGTTGATCCACTCCTGTTCTTTTATTTTCGCTTCAAGTCGGCTTTAACAACAATCCCCTATTCACTAAGTGAACAGCTAGCTCTCTTCCTGTTCTTCCGCCCGCAATTTTCTAATACAACTCCTAACATTCTCCTCCGGATGACTTACTTCCCATTGGTCCAACAGCCGATTGACCTCCTCATCCTGAGGATTCAATTGGTAATAAAATATTGCCGCTCTTAATTGGTGGTGCTCTTCGACAGGTTCATCATTAGGCCAATGGTATTCTTGCTTACCGTTCTCATCGGTAGTTCCTATCGCTCCATCCAGCAACGGAGAGCGTCCTTCTAGGCCTTCCCCACGTGCAACTGCTTTGAGAAAATCGGCATGTCCCATGGCAACATCAGGCGAGCAACGGTACAAATGCTCAAAAATATCAAAGGCATCAATCGGATCATATTCCAGATTCTCAAGGAAGTGTCTTTGCAGCAGCGAGGCAACTTTCTTATTCCCCGTCAGTCCGGACAGAAAATAGAAGGTGGGCATCTGTGCCTCATAACGAAAATCGTCGACATGGCTGATAATATCGTCCACAATCTGGTCGGTCTGAAGACCTTCACGTGCTAACCGAGTTAGTATCCGGACTGCCTTATACTGCGTCCAATCGTAAACCCCAAATGCTACCTCATACAGCATGGGAATCGCCTTTTCCCTGTAATAGTAGATAATCTCAAAAATCGCATCCTGTTGAATATGCAGCCAGTCACCCAAACCTTCATACTTTCCAGCCAAACTCTCCGGCTTCTGCAACTCAGTCCCAAAAAAATAACGTGGGAATAAAGGCAATGCCTCTTCTCCCAGCATAGCTGCAGAATTTTTCGCCTCGATGGTAAATTGCTCTCGCTGATCTACTAATCCGCCAACCTTTATAATGGCTGCAGGAATTGCAGTATCCAAATCGATCGCCTCTCTAGCTTTTTTATTCTTCTTCCAAAACTGAAATATTCTCATATGTAATTCACAGCTCCTTGACCTATATTACTAAAAATGCCCATTACCAACCAAAATACATTTTTTTGAATATATATCAGTAATAACCTGAATTCACCCAACATCTTTCTGTCAAAAGTAAAACATATTTTGGGAATTACTTGTATACTTTTCAACAGTTTACTTAATATATGCGATTGCTCCTCTAAGCCTATTCTTTTTTATCATAATTATTTAGTATTATAAGGATATAAAAAAAGGAGGTTTTACTTTGAAAAGTACAGGTATGACACGTCCCCTAGATGCGTTAGGCCGTATCGTCATTCCCAAAGAAATGCGAATTTCCATGGATTTTAATGTAGGTGATCCCGTTGAGATTTTCGCAGATGAGGAAACTGGTATTCTCGCCTTTCGAAAATATACCGGGGTGACGTGTAAAATGTGTGGTTCAGCAGAACAATTGACTTATTTTAGAGACAGTTTTATTTGTAAAGAATGTATTGAAAGTTTAAAGAAGGGGGTAAATTTTAGCCCTATTCAGAGACCGGCTAAATCAGCTTTAGCCAATGGACAACGGCCGCTCAAAGAGTCCAAACGTCTACGGCGATCGACAAAGCAGATGATTGAAAGTCTAAAAGAATTAATGCAAAAGCAACCCAATGCAGCACAACACGAATATGCCAAAATACTTGAGGTTTCCCAAGCCCGTATATCCCAGCTCAAAAAAATGCTATAACTACAGCTTGCTACCCTACATAGGTATACACCAGAGATTTCATCATGTACAGCTAATTTTGAACCGTGATACGCAGCATCATAGCTAACCGACAAAAAACAGGAAACACATATACGAAAATCCCACACTAGGTACAGAGAACTACTGGATGATTTGCAAGCGATTTATGTCTTATTCAAGAAGACAATGCCAATTAATAGTAATACGTAAATTAAAGGGAACGACCTTTTCTATTTAGAGAAGGTCATTTCGTTTATTTATTCATTTTTCTGTAATAAACCACCCTTGTCCAAAAATAAACGGCACACCCTATGAGTAAAATGGGCATTTGCCATCCAGAATCATCCTTGGTAAAAAAATCATATAACGACCAACTCAGCAGTGCAACCGTATAAAAAACAAATCCAAATTTAGCAGATTGGTCGCTTTGGTACTTTTCCATTTCGTCAGCTTTTCGTAATTTCATTCCATGTCCTCCTCATAGAAAAATAATTTATCAATTTGTGTATTCAGATGTATCGATATTTTGAATGCCAACGCTAAGGTAGGATCATATTTATTATTTTCGATGGCGTTTATGGTTTGTCTTGTAACGCCACATTTGTTGGCAAGCCCTTCTTGTGAGAGTTTCATACTCTTTCGCACATTTCTAATGTTATTTTTCAATGGCTCCACCTTAACCCCAATAATGTAAAAAATATTTTACATTATTAATTATATTTTATCATCCCAAAATGTCAAATTGTTTTTACACAAAGTTATTAATTGGGTACTGAGTCCTCCTATAAAATGAATGTCATCTCTACCTTAACTCCGTGGACATCGCTGCCTATTTTGTTGACACCATAAAGCTTCGTGGTGATAGTGATTTCCAGAAAGAATATCCTCTTAAAGGAACGTTTGCCCATTCCAACGAGTACGTTTGCACATATGATGTCACAAAATTCAATCTAAAGGAGAGACACACACCTTGTCTAAACGTTCTTTTAGCGGTTCGATGGGACCGACACAACAACATTTCGGAACTACGAATGAATTGAGTAATTCTGTTAATTTGTAGGGTATTTTTACAGTTAATGGTCAACCGATCATTGCTTACGTAAAAAGTGTAGATCCTGCTAATAAATCAATGTTAGTGCTATATCCTAACGGCACACAGTCTTATATTGATGTAACTCAAATCAGTCAGGCTCAAGGCCCTTATCCAAGTATGCCCTCTATTGGAGGTCAAAGTGGTGGTCAAGGCGGTGGATCGCATTGGCATCCTCATGGGCAAAGCGGCGGCCAAGGCGGTAGCTATCAGTGGCCTTCTCACGGGCAAAGCGGCAATCAGGGCGGTAGCTCTCAGTGGCCTTCCGGTGGAACTCGTAGCGCTAATCTTAAAAATCGAAAAAAATAAATATCAGACCGACCAGAAAGACAGCGCCCGCAGATCAAGGCGCTGTCTTTTGAACGGGTCATTGGCTATTGTTGTTCCATCTTACGAAAATTTTCTAAAACATATTTCCATCAGGCCTTGCTGGCCATGTCTGCAATCTGACGAAGCCATTCTTTACGCGTATGTTCATCGGATTGAGGTACCGACTCGAAAAATAGATGGTACATAACATCAAGTCCGCAATATTCAAATATGCCTTTGTCGGACGTCAAGCGAAGTGCTTGATCCATGCCGTTGCTGGCATATTCCGCATGTGATTTCCCTTGGGTGTTGAGGATAATAGCTTTCTTCCCCTTGAGCAGTCCCATCTGCACCCCGTTTACATATTTGTAAGCAAATCCGTAGGAGAAGACGCGGTCAATATACCCCTTCAATATAGCTGGCATTCCCGTCCACCAAATCGGATAAATAAAGGTGATCACCTCTGCCCATTGCAAAAACCTCTGTTCCCGCACAATATCTTCTCCAATTCCTCCAATGATCTCGCTACTGCTGAGTACAGGTTGAAAGCCGATATCATATAGATCGCGAACGACTACATCATGTCCTTTTTGCTTTAGCCCCTTTACTGCTGTAGTCAATATTGCATGATTAAAGCTTTCCCCAGACGGATGTGCGTAAATAATAAGATGTTTCATTCTTTCTCTCCTCCATTTGCTAATAAAGTGAGTAATTGATCAATAACAAAACTGTGTACTCCTTCAATGAACTGAATAAGCTAAATTAATAGTTCCAATTAAGATACGTCCTGAGTAAACTTGAGCGGTATCCTGCTTATGAATATCACCCTCAGTCTATTAGTTAGTGACTGATCAATTACAAATTGATTGGTCTCAGTATAGTTTATTCCTTTTTACATGGCAAGTGGAAAGTGTTTTTTAATTTTTTATAAAAGATTGTAAAAAGGTCTGATCACGGCAATATTTCCTATAGAAATCTAAATTGTCCTCTATAATATGACACCCTGTAGTCATATTATCACTGCTATGATGAGTTTGAAATGATCGCTCACAGCATACTCGGCATAGGAGGTTTAAATTACTCGCTCTCAATAACGATGTGTTGATTATGGATAGGGATGACACGAACAATAAAATTTTTAAATAAGAAAGGGGATATGTTATGCCCGCTTATGTTGTTTTTATACGTGAACAGAGTATCGATCAAACTGAACTCCAACTTTATTCTGAGCTGGCACCGGCGGGTTTGGCGGGACATTCCGTCAAACCTCTAGCAATGTATGGAGCGTATCAGGTCCTCGAAGGCCCCGATATTGAAGGGCTGGCGATTCTGGAGTTCCCTACTTTTGAGGAAGCACAAGCTTGGTACTTTAGCCCAGCCTATCAAACGGCCCTAAAGCATCGACTGCGCGGAGGGCGATATCGAGGTGTCATTGTCGATAGTTTGCAAGGTTCATAAGACAAATGAACTCGGAATGGAGATACCTAGAGGTACTTCTCAACCACATTGTGAAAATTAGGAGGAATTATTCACATGAGTTTTCAATTAGAAAGTATTTTAAGTGAGTTTAAAGGCAAAAAGGCCTTGGTCACAGGCGGTACCAAAGGAATGGGAGAGGCTATTGCTAAGAGACTTACGGCTGCAGGTGCTACCGTGATAACTACGGCTCGAACTACACCAGTTAATTTAGATGATCCAGACCTGTTTATTCCAGCCGATATTAGTACGCGAGAAGGTGTAGATAAAGTAGTAAACTGTGTTCTAGAGCGCCTAGGCGGTGTAGACATTCTTATCAACAATGTTGGAGGCTCGTCAGCCCCATCCGGGGGTGCTCTTATCTTGACAGACGAGCATTGGCAGCAAACTTTTAACGCCAATCTGTTTGCTGCTGTCCGTCTAGACCGTGGATTGCTGCCGGCTATGGTGGAAAAGGGTTCTGGTGTTATTATTCATATTTCATCCATTCAACGCCGTTTGCCGCTATATGATGCAACATTGGCTTATGCTGCGGCCAAAGCAGCTTTAACTACTTACAGCAAGGGGTTATCCAAGCAGTTTTCGCCTCAAGGTATTCGTATTAATACAGTTGCGCCAGGCTTTATCGAAACGAAGGCAGCACAAAATTTGATTGATCGGATTGCTAAGACGACAGGCGACAGAGAAAGTGCATTAAAGCAACTGATGGACTCGTTAGGAGGCATTCCAATGGGTCGTCCAGGACTACCAGAAGAAGTCGCCGAGCTTGTTGCTTTTCTGGTATCCGACCGGGCCGCTTCAATTACTGGAAGTGAGTATAATATTGACGGTGGAACAGTTCCAACGGTCTAAAAATCTAGCCGTATAAGCTTTACCAAATATTTTTCAGTCTAACACTTGATTTTCATCAGACAATCGCGTAAAAAGCGCAAAAAAGCCTATCGGATGGGTACTCTACGCAGAGCGTATTTTCAATGCCCATCCGATAGGCTTTCATATAACTACTTCCGTTTAATAATGACCAGCTTGGTTTCCAGCATTTCTTCCATGGCATACTTTACGCCTTCGCGTCCGGTGCCACTTTGCTTCACACCGCCATACGGCATATGGTCGACACGGAAGCTTGGAATATCATTAATCACCACGCCGCCAACCTCAAGCTTGTCCGCTGCATCCAGCGCGGTGGTGATATCACGAGTGTAAATTCCTGCCTGCAGACCATAGATAGAATCATTTACATGGCTTATAGCCTCATCTATAGAGCTAACGGAATGAATCAGCACAAGCGGGGCAAACACTTCGCGGCAGGACACCTTGGAAGTCGGGTCCACATCAAGCAATACGGTCGGCTCCAAAATCCCTCCTTCGGCATGACCACCCAGAGCAATCCTCGCGCCTGCTTGAACTGCTTCCTCCAGCCACTCACGAACACGCTCAACATCCTTGGCTGAGATGAGCGCCGATACGTCCGTGTCCGGATCTAACGGATCTCCCGTTTTTAACCGTCGAGTCGCTTCTATAAACCGCGATACAAAGGGATCATACAATTCATCAACAACGTAAATACGTTGAACTGAAATACATACCTGCCCCTGATTGGCAAAGGCTCCACTCACACAACGGTCTATGATGGCTTCCACATCCGTATCACGGTCAATAATAACAGCCGCGTTGGACCCCAGCTCCAGCGTAACCCGCTTCAAGCCAGCCTTGAAGCGAATTTCTGTACCGACCGCCGGGCTACCGGTGAAGGTGATATAGCTGACGCGTGGATCAGTGACCAGTACGTCGCCAATTGTTTTGCCATCGCCGCTGATCACGTTAAGAGCCCCTGCTGGCAATCCAGCTTGCTCCAGCAGCTCCGCGATCAAGTAAGCCGCCAGCGGTGTCTGCTCCGCAGGCTTCAATACGACCGTATTGCCCGCTGCCAGCGCAGGGCCCACTTTATGAGCGACCAGGTTCATCGGAAAGTTAAATGGTGTAATCGCTCCTACTACCCCGACCGGTTCCTTGAGCGTGTAGGCCATCCGGCCCTCGCCGCCCGGTGCAGCATCCAGCGGAATGGTTTCCCCGTGGATGCGCTTGGCTTCTTCGGCTGCAAACTTATAGGTTTGCACGGTCCGATCTACTTCGGCGAGCGCAGCCTTCCATGGCTTGGACGCCTCGCGTGCAATGATACGCGCTGCATCGTCTCGCCGCTCTTCCAGCAGGTCAGCCAGCTTCTCCAAAATAGCTGACCGTTGGTGCGCTGGCATGGCCCGCATCTGTGCGCGTGCATCCGATGCTGCCAGAATTGCGGCCTTGGCATCTTCGGCAGTAGCCTCTGCTACTTCAGCAATGACTTCCCCGGTATACGGTGACTTTAGCGTCATATAAGATGAGGCTGTTTTCCATTCACCACCAATAAATAACTGCTGCTGCATGCTGATCTCCTCCTTTTTCTCTATATCAATGCTCCATTTAACTGCTATTTTACCGTCAGCACCGGACAAGGTGCATGCTGAATCACATAATGACTCACACTACCCAAAATCAGCTCCGTAACAAGTCCTTGTCCACGGGTTCCCATAATGATCAGATCTGCCTTTTCCTGCTGTGCAGTCTCGCAAATAATACTCGCCGGATCACCATGACCCGCCAGCATACGGTATGAAATGCCCTCGTCCTTCAAATAGTCGGCTGCAGGCTCCAGGATATGGCGACCTTCCTCCTCGATCCGCTCCTCCACATCAATCCCAACCGGGGGTTCATTCATGGACAAAGCCGGATTTACATGCAATACGGTCAGATGCGAATCCCCCTGAAGCTGCTTGGCCAACATTTTCGCTGACTCCAACGCCTTCATAGCGTGTTCCGAACCATCAATCGCGACCAGAATATGTTTGAATTCGCTCATACTCTTTTCCTCCCCAGAAGATCAATATTAGTGTGCATCTACCTGAATATCCTGCATATGTCGGCGACGTACGATCAGCACAGCTACACCGATCAATACCATCAATGCTCCGAAGTAAAACGGTGTTTCTGCTGAGTACCACTCTGACAGCTTCCCTGCAAGCCATGGCGAAATAGCCCCGCCCAAAAAGCGCATAAAGCTGTAAGCCGCAGATGCTGTGGAGCGCTCCACTGGAGCGGCCTGCATAACAGCAGTAGTAATCAATGTATTGTTAATTCCCAGAAAAATACCAGCCACAATGACGGCTACAATGACAGTCGTTGGCGAACCTGCTAAAGTCCCGATCGCCATAACCCCTAAATCAATGGCGAACAGTGTCAGCATGACACTAATGGAAGATACCACGCTAAAGCGTGCTTGAATCTTAGGAGCTACAAATACCGAAGTAAAGGCCAGCATAATTCCCCAACCAAAAAACACATAACCCAATCCATGTTCGTCTAAATGCATGACATATGGAGAATACGCCATCAACGTAAAGAATCCAAAGTTATATAACAATGCGACAATGCCGAGCGTGAACAAAGCGGGATAACTCAGTGCTTTGAATGGGTCCGCAATGGAACCTCGTTTTTTGGGCTTTGGAATCGAAGGCAGCATAAACGTAATGAACAAAAATCCGATAACCATCAGTCCGGCTACACCGAAAAATGGGCCGCGCCAGGAAATGGAACCCAGCTCACCGCCTAACAGCGGGCCGACTGAAATCCCAAGCCCCAAGGCCGCTTCATACAAAATAATCGCTTTAGCTGTTCCGGAAGTGGACAGACCTACAATCGCAGACAACGCTGTTGCGATAAACAAAGCGTTCCCCAGCCCCCATCCTGCCCGGTAGCCCACAATTCCACCAACCGTATTGGCCGTGCCACCCAGCCCGGCAAACACAATAATGAATAAAATACCGGTTAATAACGTCCATTTGACACCCAACCGACTAGATACGACGCCCGTAATAAGCATCGCGACGCCCGTCACCAGATTATAGCTGGTAAATAGCAAAGATACCTGACTTTTCGTCGCATGAAGCTGATCAGCAATAGCCGGCAGGATCGGATCGACCAATCCCAGACCCATAAATGAAATAACACAGGCAAAGGCGACCGCCCATACGGCTTTGGGCTGAGACAGCAAGCCTGCGCGTTCTTTTAACTCTTCAGGTAATGCATGTTGTGAACTCATAATACAATGTTACCTCCACATCTGAATGTAAGTGTTATTGTTATGATGGATTGTGATCAAGTTCCTCATCCAACAGGATCTTGCGTTCACGAACCCTGACCCGCAGCTCTTCCAATTCAGTCTGGAGCATACGGATGCTGTTGATTTTTCCCTCCATTAATTCCAACTGTTCGTTCAGTGTACGTTCCATATCCTCCAACATCGCCCGTCGCTCGATCGGTTGCAAATGCTCCGTTCGCTCGCGATATTCCTCCCGCTGCCCCTTGAGCATTTCTGCTGCGGTCATGTAACGCTGAAGCTCTTGCAAAGAAAAACCAAGCACTTCCTTGGCACTCACGATCTTTTTTAGTAAATCCACATCCTCCTGCGTATACAGCCGCATATTTCCTTCACTGCGCTGCGGGGAGGGCAACAAGCCGATTTCCTCATAATAACGAATGGTTCGCTTGGTCAAACCACTTTGCTTGGCGACCTCATCAATTTTATACGTAACCATGACACCCACCTTATGAAAAAAATTATATATAAAATATTACGCCTATATAACGTTAACGTCAACGTAAACTTTAAAAGAAAAAGAAACCGCCTCAACGAGAGACGGTTCCTCTTTGGAATTGTATGATCATAGACCCGAAGCATCGGCGTTCAAGCCCATGAATATCACATTAGATGAACAAAGTACGTGTGATGATAACCAGCAAAATGAAGAGTACCAAAATTACTCCAGTGGAAGTCCACATGCCGTAGCCGCCACCGCCACAACTTCTATCTACTTCACCCATCTTAAATTCCTCCTCCCCCTGTCTCGTTTACAACAAATCGTCCGAAATCAAATTCTCGTGCTGCGAATTAGATAACGAATGCTTTGGTAATAATAACGAGCAGAATGAAAAGTACCAGAATCGCTCCTGTAGATGTAAAAGCTCCATAACCAGCGCCTACTCCAGACATGGTGATTCCTCCCTTCATGGTTTACAAAAGCATCTTATGCTTATGCCGCCGTCCATGATAGGGACAAATGCCGAGCTTGTCGCCCAAATGTGGGTGGAGATATATGGTTCAGTTATTCTCCAGATGCGAGCATGCCGTGATACAGGAGGCTTCGTGCCTGCTTGGCAAGTACAGACGGGCTTTCACGTCCAGGCAGCAACTTCGTTAATGTCAGCCGTTCAATCAAGCCGATCACACATTCTGCTGTCAGTTCAGGGTCCAGCTCCTCACGGCAGGAACCCCAGCGTTGCGCCGCTAGCAGATGCTTCTTGATATGCTCCGCCATTTCTGCCTTGATGTGTACTGAGTCTGCCGCCTGGTAAAATCCGACACGAGTGATCGCCGGATTATTAGACAACATGCGAAAAATAGCTTCCAGAAAAGCTTGTCCCCGTCTTAAAACTTCAGCCTCGCTGAAGTCCGGGCCAATCTTCATGCTTTGTACCGTCTCATTCACCAAGGTACGGAAGCTCTCCACAAGCTCCCCATACATTTGTTCCTTGCTTTCAAAATGAATATAAAAATCCGGCTGCGTCAATCCTGCACGTGCCGCAATCGAACTTACCTTGGTTTGGTAAAACCCCGTCTGAGCGAACTCTTCAGCCCCTGCTTCTAGTAACAACCGCCGACTCTCCCGACTTCTGACTCCAGCTCTCATCACGGTCTTGCCCCCCTACACCACAAATCTATCGTATTATAAAATTCCTTTGCAGTAAGAACAATGGGCTTGAGGATTGATATATACCTTTCCTTCAAAAGTCCTAATGCAGAAGGACTGAAAGTTTTGGAAAATCGAGGGTATCCCCTTTGAGGTATAATTAACCAATTAGACGGATGAGCGAGCAAAAATGAGCATATCGAAATCAAATTTTTACATCGGCATCGGCATTATACATATGTATCAATGATGAGGGCCATATTTACGCATCATTTCAATTGTTGTCAGATCATCATCCAGTCCCCGTTGGTGCAACCCGTCGATAATCTGCTGACGTTCCTCCCCTTTAACATTTTGGCCAAATTTAAACTTGGCAGTCCACTCATGCGGGACGATCTTGATCAGAGCGACCCCTTTCAAACGTGAAGCATACCGTGAATCGCTGGCATCGATCAGATCATAACCGCCTTCCGGTTGCAGCTTTCTCATAAAAATGGAAAATGCCGATGCCTTTTCCTCCAAATCCACTACTTGCTCTGCATGACCACGCACGGTAATACTTTTAAAAAATGAAGTCGCCGGACATGCCATATGTTCATCGGTAAAATAAGACGGAATGAGCGCATACTCTTTGGCTGCTGAAAAAGTGACTCTATTGTCCTCCTTCATTCGTTCCATCTTTTCTCCAGCACGGCTGCCATGAATATAAAAAACGCCATTCCCATAAGCGAAATTCAAAGGAACTACACGCGGAAAACCATCCTCGCTGTTCATGCCTAAAAATCCGAAACTGACCTCGTTCAGAAACTCCTCTATTTCCTCTTGTTCGGCCACCGTAAATTCTTTTCTTCTCATAGCTATCTCTCCTTCCATCTATTGACCAATGATATATTTCAGATTATGTTGAAAATGGATTATTAAAAAGACCCAATATGAATGAAAATGACTGGACCAATCTAAGGAGAAAAGTATGGATATTACGATAGCTTATCAGCGTACGCTTCAAAAATATCATTTAAAATACTTGGCATTGTATCACGCTCTTCGAGAGGGAATTCTGACTGGCTCCCTTGCCAGTGGTACGCGCCTGCCTTCCAGTCGTGATCTGGCGGTGATGTATGGAATTTCGCGCGGGAGTGTTAAAGAAGCATACGATATGCTGCTGGCTGAAGGATATGTAAATTCGGTAGTAGGCAGAGGAACCTTTGTTATGGAACAGACTGCAATGCTGCCAGACGAATCTCGAATCAACCTGCAGAACCAAAACCCGCCTATTGCAAAACAAAAAGTCCCTGCTCTGTCAGCATGGGGACAACGAATAATGCAGCTCGAAAAAGAACGAGCCTTATACTCGACTCCTGTGTCTGCTACGGATCGAGACGATGCGCACCAGCCTATGATTTCTTTTCAAGCCGATGAAGTTGTATTGGAGGGCAGCTCACAGATCGCATGGAAAAGTGCATTGGCTGCCGCTGGCAAGGACTTGCAGAAGCCTTCGGATGATTCGACGCCTGCACCAGTGAACGGTGATCAATGGCTGCGTGAAGCGATTTGCCAGCATGTTGGCAGAACACGCGGAATTACGGCCACACCGGATCAAGTCGTATTATGCAGCGGTTCCATGGAAGCGATCACGCTGCTAACTCAGCTGCTTATTCATGAACAAGATAACATTGTACTGGAGAATCCCTGTTATTCTGGCATCTATCGTGCAGTTACCGCCTCAGGCGGACGGATACACGCTGCTGAACTGGATCAGCAGGGACTTATTCCACAGGATTGGGATGCCAAGCTCCTGTTCGTTACGCCTGGACGGCAGTTTCCAACCGGTGCTGTACTGCCATTAACACGCCGACAGCATATTTTGCAATGGGCGGCATCCAAGGGGGCGTGGATCATTGAGGATGATTATGACAGTGAATTCCGCTGGGCAGGACGTCCCATAGAACCGTTAAAAGCACTGGATCGCGCAGAATGTGTCATCTATGTTGGTTCCTTTTCCAAAAGTATGTTCAGCAGCCTTCGACTCGGGTATGCCATCCTGCCAGTTGAATTGGCGCAAGCGCTGACTGCAGCCAAACGACTATACGATCCCCTGCCGCCTGCCCGCTTGGAGCAGCGCGCGCTGGCACGTTTTATGATGCGCGGAGACTACGTTCGTCATTTACGGCGGATGACTCGAATATACAGATCACGCTATGACGTATTCCAGCATGAAATCCAGCCGTTAAGTGAGCTGTTTCACTGGCATCAGACCGATTGCGGTCTGCACGCCTATGCGATCTGGAAGTATGGGTCTGCCCAGTATCATCATTTCATGCAGTCAGCACGATTTTACGGAGTCACATGGCGGGATGCCGCTGATTACCAGCTAACACCAGGGCCTCCCTCAGCCTGCTTTAACTTTGCTCACATAACGGAGCAGCAAATTATCGAAGGTGTTAAGCGCCTGCGCCAGACCTGGGACAGTATCAAACATAGGATCATGGAGCTCAGCTGAGGCTTTAGAAGGGGACTTCATTTGCACTTTGTATATAGCAAATTAGACTAACGATAAAGAAGAATTGCCCTTCCCACTCCCTTACTTTTTCATATGATGCTAGTAATCTAAAAGAATTGGAGTGAGAGAAATGGCAGTTAGTCCGCTTTGTAAACGGTTTGCCGCTATATTAAAGGCAACCCCTCAAGTCGTTAACGGAGTTTGTACTGCTTCTAATGTCAGAAATAACATTAAGCCGGTCATTTTAGGGAAAAAGACCAAATCCTTTCTTGCCATACCGCAAGCTTTTTCTTTCGAAAGTATTGGCCGTAACGGAAAAGGATTATGTCTTGGTGAAACCGTGATTTTGACCGCAGAAATTAATCCGTTTATTTCCCGGCTTCGCAAACATGGTGTCAAAGTGACGGCGCTGCACAACCACTGGCTATTCGATAACCCCAACCTTTGGTACATCCACTTCGAAAAAGTAGAAAAGCCGCTTGTTTTCGCCGCAGAAGTGCGTGACGCGCTTAATGTCTTGACGACAAAGATTGTACGGCCGGTGGTTACAAAGAAATAAGCTATCAATAAATGCAAAAGATCCGCTTAGGTGGATCTCTTTTTGTTCAGGCTACTTTTGCCCTGAATCCCTTATTTAATCACTATCCCCAAAAGGCCTACAAAGGATGAAGCCTGATGCGGTGAGATGATGCAGCCATTCAAGTCTTCTATTTCCACTTGTAATCCCTCAAATTCGCAATCACTGAGATCAATTCCCTTGAGCTTGGACCCCGACAGGATGGCTTGATCCAGATTGCAACGGGTAAAAAAAGCTTTTTGTAGTGTTAAATGATAAAAATCTGCACTTTTCAAAGAGCAATCCTCAAAACCAACTTGCTTGAAATTAGCAAAACGGAACATCGAATAATCCCCCAAGCAATCTAGAAAACGAACGTTTTGGAGTCTGCTTCTCGAAAAGTCCGTTCCGAGTAATTTACAATTTCTAAACTCTACCCGATGGATAAAGGAACCGGAAAAATTAATATTGGACAGATCACATTTATCAAAAATGAGATCTGTCCATTCACTTTCTGGCAATGACGATTCTGTGATAGTTACATTTTTAAAAGTCATCTTCTCTAATGAGACCTTGACTGCCCCCATATTGTCCAACATGATACCCTCTACTACCCCTAAACTAAGTTCATCTTTGGATCGTATGGAATACATTTCTTCATTTAATAAGGGTAATTCTACAGGAATCTTCGGGGACTCTATTTTATTTTTCATGACACCTCTACCTCCATTATGAATAGACTTCTCATGACCTCTATATGAATCTATTTTCTATTCATTCTCACGCATAGAGTAGCAAAAATATTTCTGACACATATATTAACATGTGAGTACACTCACGAACCTTTGTTAGGAGGTGGATAGCATGGCAGTACAGCTATCGAATCAAATATTCTCCATCTCGATCGGGGATTATGGAGATATCTCTTCCTTACGTCTGACAGGAGACACCTTTAATACGAATTATGTCATGAACGGCTCCAACGCACCTAAGCAAAATACACCAGATCATCAGTGGCTGGGTGAACTCATGTTCACCTATCGTCTCGGTAATGGGGCGTGGATTCGGGCATGGACAAGCAATTCTGCTGATGCGCGCCAGATTACCTCCTCTGGTAACAGCGTCCAGGTATCCTATCAAAATTCCTCAAACCCTCAGGGAATACGCAACTTCACTTTACATGAAACCTATTCGTTGGTTAACGACTATTTACATTGGCAAATGAAAGTAACAAATACCTCTAATCAAACGCTGGAAATCGGAGATTGGGGGCTGCCGCTTCCTTTTAATGAATACTGGTCTGGCGGCAATAACGAACAAATCTATGAAACCAGGGTACTCTCTCATTCCTTTGTAGGTCATCACAGCTCCTTTATTACCGCTGAACGGCCTAGTGGCATCGGTCCGTATATCCTACTGCTGCCTGATGCCTCCACGGGCGCCGGTCTCGAATATCAAGACCACTGGAGAGTCGAGGAGCATCAAGGCAGTACATGGGCTATGGATCAAGGCGGCTGGTCTGAAGGATTGAATGTATTCTATATCCGCTCCAATGTCATCAAAAGCACTAATCGCGGCTATCTGGAGAACACTAGTTTGTCGCTGGCCCCTGGTGAAAGCAAAACGTATGCTTTTAAATTTTTCAAGGTAACAGACGAGCAGGCTGTAAAGGACAGGCTATACAGCGAGGGACATGTGGATGTGACCGTAGTTCCGGGTATGATTGTCCCGACCAATCTGAAGGCTAAATTCGATCTGCATACCCGTAAATCCATTACCTCTGTCACTGCGCAGTATCCCTCCGAAACGACCCTCAGCTATTTGGAAACCGCCCCTACAAACCACAAAATATATGAACTCAAACTAGGTCGATTGGGTCACAACAATATTACAGTGAACTACGGTAACGGGGAAAAAACCGTTCTCCAGTTCTATGCCATTGAGCCAGTCGACACTGCGCTTCAACGCCACTCCACCTTCATGGTCAACAGCACGCAATGGAACGTACCGGGAGACTTACGGGACAAAGTGTTTGATGACTGGATGATGCAATCTAAGGCCAGACGCAATAGCTTTGCCGGCTACTGGGGCTGGGGGGATGATTGGGGATTAACTCACGGCCAGTTTCTGGCGGAGAAAAATGTTCATAAGCCCGTGGCCTCTGAAATCAAGGCGGTCGACGATTATCTGGAGGTGGCTATCTGGACGAATCTGATGGAAGGCCATCATACGGATTATCTCGTCCCTGATTTTCTGATGCCGCAGCCTAATACGACACCTACGTATCGGGGCTATGCCTATCCGCACATCTATAATACATTTTTCAGCATGTATAAACTTGCCAAGCTATATCCCAACCTGATCAGCTATCGCAATAGCAAAAACACATATTTGCTACGCGCTTACCG
This sequence comes from Paenibacillus sp. N119s, assembly GCF_059447605.1. Taxonomy (NCBI): domain Bacteria; kingdom Bacillati; phylum Bacillota; class Bacilli; order Caryophanales; family Paenibacillaceae; genus Paenibacillus; species Paenibacillus sp. N119s. The sequence continues at coordinate 41,181 of NZ_JCAJRU010000013.1, forward strand.
TATTTTTAAAACGTTGTATGAGGGTCCTGTTGCTTATAACTGGAACACGGGACTCATGGGTGAGCTGACCACACCGGATATCATCAAAGCACTTCAGGAAGAAGGCTTGACTACCGAAGCTAACGACCTGATTGCCAAAATGGCTACCAAGTACAACAATTTCAAAAATACCACCTATCCCTATGGCTCTGAGTATAACTATGACAATACAGGCGAAGAGGCGGTGTATACACTAGCCAAAATGAACGGCAATACGACCACGATGGGCAAAATCAATGCCAAAACACGCGCTGCACGCGGTCATATGCCTGTCTGGTACTATTACGCCGATCCGGTCACGATTACCGGAGAGAATTGGTGGAACTTCCAGTACACGACCTCGCTGGCGGGCTATGCAT
>NZ_JCAJRU010000014.1:0-40324 GCF_059447605.1 Paenibacillus sp. N119s
CGATTGTCTTTGGCAAGCAGTTGGATATTCATCCGTTGACTGTCGTCATTTTATTGCTGGTTGGTGGCGACCTGCTCGGGATCTTGGGGATCATTTTGGTGATTCCATTATATATGTGCGGCAAAATCGTCATACGCAAGGTGTATCATTTATTTTTGGAACGCAGAGTGGAAGATATTATGGAGTGAATGGAGGTTGTACTGGATATAAAAGGAGTATAAGCCGATCTAGCCTGCTTCAGGTTGTAGGGTGGCTTCGCTGTCCTCTTCGTCTTGGCTGAAACTGGATTGGTTTTCATCATCCGATTTCTCTGTAGCCGTCAGCGATTCTGCCTCTATGGCTTGGTTCATCGTGGTTTGGTTCATTTGACTGGTGCCGTTCAGGATGCCGCCTTCAGAGATGACCAGCGTGGGGGTCGCCGTATTTCCATACAGTTCGCCTGTGGGTGTAATGGTCAATCGTTCTTCTGTGGTGATGCTGCCGAACACCTTGCCGGCCAGAATGACGTCCCGTGCAATGATGTCCGAGCGTACAACCGCGGATTCTCCAATGACGACAGTATGAGTGCTGTAGATATCGCCCTGAAAGTGACCGTCGATGCGAATATTGGCCTCTGCCACAATCGTACCTTCAAAGCGGGTGCCATGCGCGAGCAGTGTATCCGTAGCCGGGGTGGGGAGCTTTTTCTTGGATTCCTTGAACATAAGCGTGTGCCTCCAATCCTTTATTGTCAGTATTTTGCAAAATCCTCATTGTACATACAGTAATGGATCGACAGGTTGGTTATGCTTGACAATCTGAAAATGAAGATGAGGTCCTGTACTTCTTCCGGTGCTTCCTAGCAGGCCAATGGTCTGTCCTTTGTGAACACGGTCCCCCGGAGCCACCTGCATACCGCTTAGGTGCATATACCAGCTCTGAAGTCCGTCAGGATGCTGGATGATGATACACTTGCCGCGGGCTCCACTGGAAGCGGCCTCCAGCACAGTGCCTGCTCCTGCCGCATAGACAGGATCGCCGGATTGACCGGCAATGTCCACGCCGGAATGAAAAGCGGACCTACCTGTAAATGGGTCGCTGCGATAGCCGAAGCTGGAGGTCATGCGCCGCGAACCCGCAGGCCAAATCGAGGGTCTCCCTTGTTCAGTAAGTTCGAGTCTGCGGGTCTGGAGCAGCTGTGCGGCTTGTTTGCGCTCCAGGTTCTGCTGGACGGCGTTTGCTTGTTGAATCGAGCTCGGAACCGTACGCTCCACGGTATCCAGCAGAGCCTCGATTTCCTGAAAATCATCCATGGCCTGGCGGGCTAAAAGGTCTGTATTTTCATGCACTGCGATCAATTCGCCTCCGATATGATCGGAAGCATTCCAGGAGAGCGGAGTTATGGTTGATTTATGGCTGCTTGTGCTGGAGGAATTTCCGTATTTACGAATGAATTGCTGCATTTGTTGTTCCAGCTCTGTTACGCGCTGGAGACGTTCGCGAATACTGGTGGCTTGATTCGTCAGCTCCATGACTTCTTGTCGCAGCCGCCCAATAGCTGCGTCTTTGTCTGCTACCGTGACCTCCATCTGCAAACTCTGAACAGCAAGATTGGTTTCCATTTGGGAAATAATATGGGAAGAACGGATTTGCAGCCCGATCACGAGCGTAGAGATTGATGCGATCACAAGGGTCGGGACGAGAATGACAGCGGCTGTAGAGCATTGTAGCTGCTTGGGCGGTTGCTGTGCATCCCGAATGACAAGCAGGGTCATCCGGCGATTTAGGCTTCCTTTTTTCATAATCGCTCCTTTCCGGACATCGCTCCTATAGTGCTTGGTTACTATCTATTCAGTTTAAGAGGCAAACATGTCAAAAAAAATTGGAGCTTTGTATAAAACGTAGATATATAAGGAGGCTTAGACATGCTGTGGTTGCTGTTGGTTTTAATTGTTTTTATTTTTCAGACCGGGACGATTCTGCTATTCGAATTTCGCAAGCCGTCCAAGGCGGTAGCCTGGCTCTTTATTTTATTTTGTTTCCCGCTCATTGGTTTTGTGGTGTACTATTTTGTCGCACAGGATTACCAGAAGCGTAAAGTGGTTCGTAAAGCAGGATCACAGCTATTTCGTGAATTCCGTGAACGTCTGTGGGCACAAACCAGGGTGATTGAAAATGTAGAGCAAATGCACAATCCCCATTTCAAGCATCAGGAGCGTCTGTTTAATCAGTTAATTCGTATGTCGGAAAACCCGTTGACTGGTTGCAACCGCACTCGTGTGCTGACGAATGGAGAAGAGACCTTTGAGGCCATGCTGACAGCGATGGAGCATGCGCAACACCATATTCATGTGGAATTTTACATATTTCGAGCAGACGAAATCGGAAAGAAATTTCAGGAGGTCATGATCCGTAAGGCCCGTGAGGGAGTGAAGGTGCGATTCATTGTGGATGGCGTAGGAAGCTACAATTTGCCCTATTCATTTATTCGCACCTGTAGTGAGGCTGGGGTGGAATTTCATTATTTTCTACCGCCTTTTTTCGCCACGCTGGATCGCCGGATTAACTATCGTAATCACAGGAAAATTGTGGTGGTGGACGGCACGATTGGATTTGTAGGGGGAATCAATGTAGGCGACGATTATCTCGGAAAGTACCCTAAAGTGGGATTTTGGAGGGATACACACTTGCAGATTGAAGGAGATGGCGTTTATTTTCTGCAAAATGTGTTTCTTAGCGACTGGAAATTGGCTTCAAAAGAGCGGCTGATGGATGTAAATTTATTTCCCCCACATAACTGCACAGGGATTGAGGAAGTACAGATTTTGAGCAGTGGTCCTGATCAGGTGTGGGACACGATTCAGGAATTATGCTTTGGAGCACTCACGGTTGCCAAACAGCGGATTTGGATAACGACACCGTATTTTATTCCCGATCCGGGGATTTATGAGGCGCTGAAGCTGGCGGCCGTCAGTGGCATCGATGTAAAAATTATTATTCCCTACCAATCAGATTCAAAACTGGTTCATCTGGCCTCACTGTCCTATGTACAAGAATTGCTGGAGGCAGGAGTGGAGTTCTACCAATATCGAAAAGGATTTATTCACGCCAAAGTGGTGATTGTGGATGATTTGCTTGGCTCGGTCGGGACCGCAAATATGGACATGCGCAGCTTTTTCTATAATTTTGAGTTGACTGCTGTACTTTTTGCCACTTCGGCGATAGATCGGCTTTCTGCAGATTTTGTAGAGGACATTTCCAACTCTTCAAAAATAGAATTGAATGTGTTTCGCAGACGTCCTCGATCTCAAAAAATAGCCGAAATTCTAACTCGCATGCTCTCTCCTCTCCTTTAAAGGCGATTTTCGCCGTTTTTATCAATATAATCCCGCTTTATTGTGATTTATGTGCTCTTTACTAACTTTTTTGCGCAAAATCACAGTTTTGTGATATACTATTCGTATAACTAAGCGCCGTAAAGGAGAGGGGACTGCGGGGAGCAGCCCCTTTTTCGGTCTAATATACCATACTGTAACGGGGGGATTTATATATGAGTGTAGTGAGCAAGGAAGTCCAAAATCTGTCTGAGATCACAGATGTAACCGGAGAGTTGACCAAGATCAGCAAAATTCCAGCTAATCCAAAGAACAAAGTAAAACGCTTATTCCAGCGTGCAGCCATGATCGTGGTTGGTGCAGCGCTGATGGCTGTGGGACTGGAAATATTCCTGGTTCCTAATGGCGTTATTGACGGAGGCGTTACAGGTATTTCCATTATGGCCTCCAAGATTACTGGTTATCCGCTCGGTATTTTCCTGACCCTGTTGAACCTTCCATTTTTACTTATCGGCTACAAACAAATCGGTAAAACCTTCGCTTTATCCACATTATTTGGCATTGTCGTTATGTCCATCGGAACTGCGTTACTTCACAATGTAAGTGCATTGACTCCAGGGGAACCGCTGCTCGGCGCGATCTTTGGGGGTGTCATTCTTGGCGTTGGGGTGGGTCTTGTGATTCGATCCGGCGGCTCGCTGGATGGCACGGAGATCGTGGCTATTCTCGTCAGTGAGAAGACTCCCTTTTCGGTCGGTGAGATCGTACTGTTTGTGAATATTTTCATTCTGGGAAGTGCGGGTTTTGTGTTCGGTTGGCCGAATGCCCTGTATTCCATGATTGCTTATTATATTGCTATGAAAATGATTGATATTACGATTGAGGGTCTGGATCAGTCCAAATCGGTCTGGATTATTAGTGAGAAATACCGTGATATCGGAGATGCCCTGACGGACCGTCTTGGACGGGGAGTAACTTATCTGGAAGGGGAAGGCGGCTTTACAGGCGAGAGCAAGAAAGTGATTTTCGTCGTTATTACCCGACTGGAGGAAGCGAAGCTGAAGAGCATTGTTGAAGATTGGGACCCGCACGCCTTCGTTGCGATCGGTAACATTCACGATGTGAAGGGCGGACGTTTTAAGAAAAAAGGAATACACTAGCGCAAGGGGACAATTTCTCAGCCTATGGCTGCGGGGTTCGTCCCCTTTTTTATGCTTCCAAGCATGGATCAGGTAGGGGAAGCTTTGGTGCGCATATGCTGAAGGATATTTTCGATCGGCTGGGGAGGGACCTTAGCGATCAAGTCGCCTACCTGGTTTAACCGTTCCTCAATATTCAGCAAATGATAGTCAAGTGGCGACACATCCTGCCGTACCTCCTCCCAGGTTAGCGGAGTGGAGACCGTAGCGCCGGGACGTGCCCGTGGAGTATATGGAGCAGCTAGGGTTTTTCCCTGATAATGCTGCAGATAATCAAAATAGATGGCTGTTCCGCGATCCTTCTTTAATCGTTCCAGAGTGAACAGATGCGGGTGTTTTTCCGTCACAAATTGGCCAACCAACAGGCCAATGCTGCGCAGCTCGTCAAAGGTTACGCCTGTACGGATTGGAACGATAATTTGTACACCTGTGGCCCCGGAGGTTTTGGGGACCGAGTCTAACCCAAGCGAAGCCAAAACTTCGCCTACAATGGAGGCGGCCTCCATAATACGTGGCTCGACCTCTCTGGATGGATCAAGATCAATCATCCATTCACAAGGCAGTTGGCTTCCTGCTAGGTGCAGAGAGGGGTGAAATTCCAATGCAGCTTGATTACCGAGCCAGAGTAGCTGGGGCAGCTTGCCGAGCACGATATACTCAATGCCATCATGCAGAGCGGTTTCAATGTAGTCTGGCCGCGGCTGTGGGGCATTTTTCTGATAAAAAAAATCCCCGTGAATCCCATGTGGCCAACGGATGACAGTCAATAGACGCTGATGGCAATATTTGAGCAGGAAGGGGGCCAATACCGCAAGCTTGCGAAGATATAGCGCCTTAGTTACACCCGCTTCGGGCCACAGCGGTTTATCCGGGTTTGTGATCGCAATTTCATGACCTTCGATCGTAATCGTACCTTTAACAGCTCGTCCCATAGTGCTAAGCTCCTTTGGCTAACATGCAGCAACATCAATTTACAGACAACTGACTGCACTTCTAAATCTACATAAGGTTTAACATGAACATGCAGCACAGAAATTATCCATTAAAGGGATTGACAAGATACATTATGTATCATAAATTATAATAAAAATACGATGTGTATCTATTAAAACATCTCTGAGCAGAGGTAGAGGAGGAGTGTGCTTGATTGACAAGCAAGGCGGAAAGCTTGTATTTCTATTGAGTGTCCCTCGAAGTGGAAGCTCGCTGCTAACCGCTATTTTGCAAAACCATTCTCGCCTGTTTGCCACACCTCTTCCACTTGCATACCCGCTTATGTATGAACAATTCGTAGCTAATCCAACGTTGGAGATCGAGAAGCTGTGTCATTTTCTGGGGGTCCATTATGAGCCTGGGATGGAAAGGTACGGGAACTTTGCGGATACGCCTCAATCCAGTCTTTTTTATAGCATGGGAGCGGGTGATCCGTTTGTCATAGAGCATGAACAGGCGCATCAGAATTCTGTACATAGCTGGCAACATCTGTTAAGTACAAAGGAAATTGAACTGTACACACCAATTCCTCCAACAAAGTGGCTTTGAATGGAAGACAGCTTATCGAATGCTGGAAGAATATGATGCGTATAACAAGGACTTAATGACAATTGCAACTCATCATGCTGCACCTCACACCACGGCAGAGATGGACATGGCACAGATGGTGAGTAATAGACGCATTCAATCGCTGGGCGTCTATAGTGTTATCAAGTATCGGAAAAGAAAAGGGGGGAGAACGTGAGTGCAATTGCCGGAATCTATAGATTTGGGCATGCGGCTGTATGTGCTGAAGAAGGCGAGAGAATGATGCAAACCTTGCAAAAGTATCCCGCCGACCGCGTGTGCGTTTGGCATGAAGGTTCCATTTTTTTGGGATGTCATGCCCAGCACGTGACCCCTGAATCTATTCATGAGCATCTTCCCTTTTATGATGAGCTAAGGGATTTGGCCATCACGGCCGATGCGATCATTGACAATCGTGCTGAGCTGTTTGAACGGCTGGCAGTTGGGCAGGGGCAGCGGCAAGATATCACAGACAGCGAGCTGATTTTGCTGGCATACGACAAATGGGGTGTAGATGCAGCCGGCTATCTAATAGGTGATTTTGCCTTTGTCATTTGGGATGCTAAAGAACATCGATTATATGGTGCTAGAGATATAACAGGCAATCGTACGCTGTATACCTACCAACATGACGGAGGATTTGCGTTTAGCACGGTAATCGCTCCGCTATGGGTTCTGTCCTCTCTGAGAAAAGAACTGCATGAACCCTGGCTGGCCGAATTCTTATCGATCCGTGCGATGCAGGAATCGGTCGATATCGGGACGACCGCCTACAAGCATATTAACCAGTTGCCTCCCGCACATTGGTTCACCATGGAAGAGGGAAAACAAACGCTCCATAAATATGCATGTCTGGAGGAGGTAGAGCCACTGCGGCTCAAAACAGGGGGCGAATACATAGAAGCTTTCCGCGAGGTATTCTCACAGGCGGTGAATGCCCGGTTACGGACGCATCGGGCTGTAGGGGCTGCCCTGAGCGGGGGATTGGATTCCGGAGCGGTCGCCAGCTTTGCTGCGCCATCGCTGCACTTACAACATAAGCCGCTACATGCTTACAGCTATATTCCTGTACAAGATTTTACAGATTGGACACCGCCTACATTGCTGGCGAATGAACGCAGCTACATTCATTCCACGGCTCGTTATGTGGGCAACATTCAAGAAAATTATATGGATTTTGAAGGGAAAAGCCCGTTTTCTGAAATTGATATGTGGCTGGAGTTGATGGAAGCTCCCTACAAATATTTTGAAAACTCCTTCTGGATCAGGGGTTTTTATGAAAAAGCGCAGGAACACAATGTCGGTGTTCTGTTGACTGGAGCACGCGGGAATTTTACCGTATCGTGGGGGCCTGCGCTGGACTATTACGCCCGTCAGTTTCGTCGTTTGCACTGGCTGCAATCCTTGCAGGGGGTGTGGCAATACAGCAAGCTTACAGGCAATCGTATGTCTCATCTACTCCCCGTGGTGTTGAAAAAAGCCATTTCACTTGAAGCCTGTACATGGTTGCGACACAGCCATCGAAGTCCAATTCCATCACTGATTCACCCGGAGTTTGCCAAAAGGATGAATGTAGAAGATATTCCTGTATTGAGTGGCACCGGTTGGAGAAAAAATGCCGATCAGACAAGAAAAGAGAAGTTTTCAAATTTGGCGATTGCCAACAAAAATGGTGTCATGGCGACCAAGCTTTCACTCCGTTATGGCCTGTGGGAACGTGATCCGACCGGAGATAGCCGTGTCATTCGCTTTTGTTTATCGGTGCCATTTGAACAATATGTACAAAACGGTCGGGACAGGGCCCTCATTCGTAAAGCTATGCGTGATCATCTTCCTGATGATGTTCGATTGAATCAGCGAGTACGCGGCGTACAGCCTGCGGATTGGCTACATCGTTTGATTCCTTGTTGGGACACGTTTATGGGAGAGCTGCAAGTGATGTGTCATGATTTAAGAGCTGCCGAATATCTCAATATGGACTATATTAAGACCGCGATGGCGAACTACCGAAGTCCCCGTCCGGAGCAGGCATCTGATCCGAATATACGACTGTTCATGCATAGTTTGATCGTGTACCGTTTTCTCTGTGGATTGAACTAATTCTTATTTATCCGGTCAGACGGGTGCCATTCGTGAGAAGGGAGGTGATGAGATGAGTAAAAAGGAATGGCAGGAACCAACGATTGAGGTGCTGGATATTAACCAGACTATGGCGGGTAAAGGCTGGAAGCAGATTGACTGGGTGTCAGACCACGATGCCGATTTGTATAATCCTAGCTAATCGATCATTATACATGGGCCGATGCTTGGGCTGAGAGCCAAATAGCTTAATGATCACGAGCCGTCTTTATTTCTTTGGGGTAGGTTGGATCCGAAGAAATAAAGACGGGATTTTAAGAATAGGGGAGTGGTCCTAGCGTGCATGACAGGAATACCCATATCCGTCGGGTGAAATATACAGCCTTTGGGCTCAGGATTGCCAGTGAGCTGATCTTACCAGAGCTAATCCCGGCAGAGCCGGGAGTGGAAGAGGATGTAGTCATTCGACAGGCTGATTTGTCAGCATGGAGGGAGCAACTGGAGCAGACCAATTTTGTAATGCAGGATGAACGCTTTATGTTCCAGATCCCGGGCACAGCCATTTATGCGATCAGAGAAGGCAAGGAAATCGAGGTAAGTATGCTGCCTGGGGCTGATCTCGACACCGTGCGGCTGTATATACTGGGTACATGCATGGGGGTTCTACTGCTGCAAAAACGGACTTTACCTATTCATGGAAGTGCGGTCGTCATCGGGGGGCGGGTCTACGCATTTGTAGGTGAATCCGGCGCGGGAAAATCGACGCTGGCTGCTGCGTTTAGACAGGCTGGCTATCAGATGGTTAGTGATGACGTAATTGCTATAAATGTCACGGCTTCCGCAGCTATCGTATATCCGGCATATCCGCAGCAAAAGCTGGGGCTGGAAAGCTTGCTTCAATTGGAGGCTCTACAGGAGAAACATGTACGACACAAAGAGCACGTTCTTTCCCTAACCGACGGTAATCCTGCAACGCCACAATACCGAGATTTGCGTAAAATTGCAGGTGAGTTCAATAAATATGCGGTGCCTGCTGTGAATGAATTTTATAATGATCCGCTTCCTCTAGGCGGCGTATTCGAGCTTGTGAACAATTCATCAAACGGTGAGTTGATGCGTGGAGGGGAGCCAGTGATGGTTACGGAACAGCCCTTGAACAAACTGGAGTGCTTGCATACATTGCTCCAGCATACATATCGTAGGGGAATCATTCCGCGTATGAGTTTGGGTGAATGGTATTTTGATACAGCGGCCCGGATGGCTCGGAAGGTGGAAGGCTGGCGGCTGCTGAGGGACAGCTCCTTCTTCACGGCGTCCGAGGTTGTACAGCGAGTACTTGAACTCATTCATAAGGAGGAACAGAGTTATGGCAGCCACGAATTCAGCTAAGGATCATTATCGCGTCACGTACGGTGAAGAGGTCTATGTAAGTGATATGGACGGGGAAAAAGTAATGATGAGTATTCATACCGGAAAGTATTATAATTTGGGCTTCACGGGAGGACGAATCTGGGAACTGGCAGAATCCAGTCCTTCACTTGGAGAGATCGTAACTGTCCTGACAAATGAATATGAAGTGGACGAGGAACAGTGCAGGCAGCAGGTACATACTTTTATAGCTGAATTGGAGCGGGAAGGATTGTTGAGACTCCTGCCGGAGTCGGACTGACATGCGGATACAACGGCTTTTTCTCTTGCCTCCAAAGGTCAGGAGATTGTTGCCGGAAGCCTGGCTGGAGCTGGGATGTGCAAGGTTTCGCCAGCGTCGTTCTTTTGGAGATTACTCAGGGGCTTGGGGGATCTGTATGGAAGAAACCTCCTGGCAGTGCGAGGATGGGCAGGAGGAGTCGATCCGTCACATTTCACAAGCTGTTGATGTAGCCAGTCGTTATACTCCTTGGCGCAGTAGCTGTCTTGTACAAGCCGCAGCCGCTATGACGTTGCTGGGACGCAGAAAACTGGACTGCACATTGTATCTGGGCACAGCCAAAAATGCTGCGGGCCGATTGGCAGCACATGCATGGGTACGCAGCGGACCGATCTATGTTACGGGAGAACGGGAGATGGAGGCATTTACCGTGGTGGGGATATTCGGAAGACACGCGGTGACAGCTACAAATACGAAGATAGCGGATAAAGGCAGTTCTCTGTTTTAGTGCGATACAAAAGAAAAAGAACGTTCAAAGAGTCAAAGGAGAAAAATCCATGGCCACCAAGTCTATTTGGGAACTTGCTAACTGGAATGAGGATCAGGAATTAACGTTGTTACTCTCTCTGCTTCGTAAAGACGTCAACCTATGGCAGGATACGGCGACTCTTTCCCAGTTGCAGGAGATGGATTGGTCCCGCTTGCTGCGTCTGACAGAACATCATCGCGTGGTGCCTACGGTGTATCTCCAGCTAAAAACGTTAGATCATCCGTTCATTCCCGCAGAATTACTGCGAACCCTTCAGGGGCAATACCAACGCAACACGCTGCGCATGCTCCAGCTTCAAGCAGAAGCAGAGCGTCTGACCAGGCTGCTCACAGCTCACGGAATCCGTGTTCTGATGCTGAAGGGGCCTGCTCTGGCGCAGCAATTGTATGGAGATGTTTCCCTGCGTACCTCTAAAGACATCGATTTACTCATCGCCCCGGATGACATGGATGAAGCGGAGCATTGGATGAAGGAAGCCGGGTATGCGTCCAAAAGCGGCGAAGTGCGCGTCCTAGGCAGTTGGAAGTGGAAGGATCATCATGCCTCCTTTCTACACCCGCAAAAGAGGGTCGAAGTCGAGTTGCACTGGCGGCTTCACCCGGATGGGGGGCGGGAGCCCTCCTTTGACGAGCTTTGGGACTACCGGCAAATGGGCCAAACCGCAGGCGCACAAACCAGTCGGATGGCACCAGCGACTTCTGTAGAGAGCAGGACGGTGACGACGTCCTGTATGTATACGCTTGGCAGCCAGCATCAATTTCTGTACTTGAGCGCACACGGAGCGCGTCACGGCTGGTTCAGGCTGCGCTGGTTAGTTGACATCGACAGGCTTGCTGTGCGCACAGTCGATTGGGGGGCGCTGCTTCCTCTGCTGCGCCGTTACGGAGGCCTGCCTGCGAGCGGGCAGGCTTGGGCGCTGGCCGCTGCGCTGCTGGGTACGCCGATCCCGGAGCCGATGCGTCCAATATCGGCTACCCGGCAGGCACATAGGCTTGTGCTGAGCGCGCTGGCCTTTATGCAGGCCAGCGTACCCGCCCCGTACCCGGTTGCCACTGGGACGGGCACAGACAGACTTGCTCGGTCAGAGCTGGTGCCCAGCGTAGCTTTGACCGAGCCGATGAAGACCACCCCTACGGGGGGCGGTACTTCGGTTAGCCGCACTTACTTGCTTTCCTTAAAGGAGCCGAGACATAGATTATGGTATTTCATCAACCGTTTGTTTCCTTCTACGAGGGATTCAGTCGTTTTTCCACTGCCTCGCCAGCTACATTTTTTGTATATTCCTTTACGTCCAATTCTTTGGCTGAAGCGGCGATTTTCAAAGCACTGATCTGATAAGGAGTGTACATGATGACTCACCTGCGATTATATATGACCAAGCTGTATGGCGTGAACGGCGGGGCGTTATTTCTCAATATTGGATGTATGATCATCGTCAGCCTACTGGAGAGTGTCGGCATTTATATGCTTGTTCCGATGCTGGCCGCCATCGGCGTATTCGGCGGTCATTCCGAAATGCCATTTGTGTCGGATGGGTTGGATTATTTTTTGCCGTACATTCCTAATAGCTGGCTGTTGCCAGGGATGTTGCTGCTTTTTGTAGCGCTGCTTACAGGGCAGGCTTTGCTTCAGCGTTACCAGTCCATTCTCAGCTCGCGGATTCAGCAGCGTTTTATGCGTTCCCTTCGCATAGACGTATATACGTCCTTTATGAAGGCGCAGTGGGCTTTTTATTTGCGTCAGCGCAAATCTGATTTTAGCCATGTGATGACGACCGAGCTGGCGCGCGTCAGTCAGGGAACCAATTTGCTCCTTCAACTGGTCACAGCCGTCATGTTTACGCTAATCCAGATTGCGCTGGCTTTTTGGTTATCCCCTTCTTTAACCGGGCTGGTGTTTGTGAGTGGATTGGTGCTGTTTGTCGTGTTCCGTCGTTCCATCCGAAATGCCAAACAATTAGGTGACCGTACCACTGAGCTGTCACAGGTTTATTTTGCCGGAATTACGGATCATATGAACGGGATGAAAGATATTAAAAGCAATTTGCTCGAAGCGGCGAATATCCGCTGGTTTCGCTCCCTGACGCAGCGCATGGAGGACAATACGACTCAGTTTGTTCGGCAAAACGCGACCACACAGTTTTTTCATCGCATAGCGGCAGCTATTTTTGTCGTTAGCGTCCTATTTGTGTCGCTCCAGTGGCTGCATGTTACACCTGAAAAACTGATTGTGCTCATCCTTATATTTTCCCGCTTATGGCCCAGGTTTGCCCTTATCCAAGCGAGCCTGGAATATATCATGTCTATGGTCTCTGCTTTTGAAAGTGTAACCAAAGTACAACGGGAATGTGAAGCATTCTCAGATTCCTCGTTGATCGGGCTTACATCCTCTGAGACTCACGTTCCATTCGATTCATCGGAACATCAGCTAGCATCTGTATCTGTACGGCAACCCTTGTCTCTTCATAATGGAATAGAATGCACACGTCTGGATTATTGCTACGAGGGTGCAGTAGAGCCTGCGCTGCGTCAGATTAATTTGTTTATACCCGCCCGGGAAATGACCGCCATTGTTGGGAAATCAGGAGCAGGTAAAAGCACCATGGTCGATGTGCTGATGGGGTTTTTACGTCCAACGAGTGGGCAGATTCAGATCGATGGGCATGTTTTGGACGACGAATTGCTGCCACTGTGGCGACAGTCCTTTGGCTATGTATCACAAGATCCATTTCTGTTCCATGCGACCGTCCGCGAAAATTTAAAGCTGGCCGATAAGGATGCTACTGAACAGCAGCTATGGGAGGCATTACATTTTGCAGCCGCAGACCACTTCGTATCCAGACTGCCAGAAGGGCTGGACACCGTTATTGGTGATCGCGGGATTCGTCTGTCCGGGGGAGAGCGTCAACGGCTGGTCCTTGCGCGGGCTATCCTGCATCATCCTCCTGTACTCATCCTGGATGAAGCGACAAGTGCGCTGGATGGTGAGCATGAAGCTGCAATTCAGGCAGCATTGGAACGGATGAAAGGTCAAATGACGTTGATCGTGATCGCTCACCGTCTGTCAACGATCAGACATGCGGATCAAATTGTTGTCCTGGATCAAGGCGAGATCATTCAGCAGGGGAACTACCGCCAACTGGTAGAAGAGGAGCGGGGGGCGTTCAGTCAGTTGCTTTCGTACCAAAGCACTGTCAGCGCCGCCCCTTAGTCAGATTTTTCTGTAAGCTCAAGTTTCTTTACGTTTAGCAGGGCTTCTTCTCTTTTTAACTGGAGCAGGAGAGATGTCGTCGCCTGCGACAGCCTGCTGTGCTGTCACGGCAGCTGGCTTACGTGCAGCGCGTTTTTTCGCACCAGGACCGGGGTCGGTAACGACTGGCTTTACTGCCTCAATACTGGCTTGAAGGGCAGCCATCAAATCTACCACATTCGTTTGAGGCTGTGTTGGGGCAATGCGCACCTCTTCTCCAGCTACTTTATGCTGGATAAGATCCAGCAGCCGCTCGCGGTACTGATCCGTATACTTTGCTGCATCAAAAGGGGTAGACAGCTGCTCAATCAGCATTTTTGCCATGGTCAGCTCCTTTTCTTTAACCTCCTCCTGTCCGGGCAAGTTGGGAACTTGAGCAATTGGACGAATTTCGTCCGGGTAAAACATGGTTTCCACCGCCAAGCATTCATCCAGTACGCGAATGGCGGCAAGGCTGCTTTTCGAACGGATGGAGATTTGGGCAATCCCGATTTTTCCGGTATCCTTCATGGCATTCATGAGCAGCTTATACGCATTGGAGCCAGCCTGATCCGGGGACAGATAATACGTTTTCTGAAAGTAAATCGGATCAATTTCCTGTAAATCCACAAAATCCAAAATCACGATATTTTTATCGGCTTGTCCGCTAACTTGCTCCAGTTCCTCCTTGTCAAACATGACAAATTTTCCTTTTTCATATTCGTATCCTTTTCCAATTTCCTCCCATTCAACTTCCTTATCACAAACAGGGCACTTTCGTACATAGCTCAGTGGGCTTCCACATTCCTTGTGAATATAACGCATGGAAATGTCCTTATCTTCAGTAGCTGAAAACATTTTAACTGGCACATGAACCAGCCCGAAGCTGATCGCGCCTTTCCAGACCGTATGCATACCGCCAGTCCTCCTTTTTTAATCCGCATTTTTCATTTTTCACTAGTATGCTTCGTGCAAAAGATTGTATGAGGGGCAAATGAAGGCTGCGAAATTGCTTTGATTTGCGCATGGTTTCGGCTTTTTTGGTGAATGTTAAGCCATATCCGATTCAAAGGAGGTACACAATGGATGCCTAGAAAACCCTATCCTCGGCAAATTAGTCATCGTGTGGGTCAAAGTCACATTGCCTTTCGAGGGCCTGCTGGAGGCGAACAGGATGCATTGCCGCCCGAGTTTGCTCTTTCACATGGAACACAGTCGCCTTTTCCTGTAGCTGTGGCTCATGTAGACATGGAGGCTGTAGTTTCAACCTCGCCTTCTGATAGCTTTCCTTCATTAGATGTTGAACGGATTTTAGATGAAGACTAGGTCACAATGTTTCTAATATTATGTACAAAAACAAGCAGCAGGAGGAAAACAGATGAACGTGGAACGAGCAAAAGCCATTTATGATTCATCCGACACGATTGCCGTCCAATTGGATGGCAAACCGATTTGGATTGAGCATGTAGATGAAGCGAATGGTATGGCAACGGTACAGATCGGCAGCAGACCCGGCGATACACAAACTGTTCGTGTAGATCGACTGGAAGAGCAATAGGAGAGGGATACCAAACTAAAAAGGCTCGCAATTGCTCAATGAGCAATTAGCGAACCTTATTTATATCCTAAATGCGATCTGAAGATGGAAAGACAAGTTAAACGCTAGAGAAGTTAATTGAAAGGTGGAGATGGTGTTCCATGTCTACATCTTTTACACTGCCATGGTCTTCAAATGTGGTGAAACGATCAGTTCAGCCTCTGTTGCCTTTTGAACATCTTCCACCGATAAACCTGGAGCAATTTCCTTGAGCATGAGCCCTTTACCCGGAATAACATCAATGACTGCCTTTTCAGTTACGATGGTCTTTACAACATTTACGGCGGTGAGGGGCAGCTTGCATTGTTTTAGTATTTTTGGCGCCCCATTTTTGTTCACATGCTCCATGGCTACAATCACTCTCTTGGCTCCAACCACCAAATCCATTGCTCCGCCCATGCCAGGCACCTTTTTCCCTGGGATCATCCAGTTTGCCAGGTTACCTTTTTCATCGACCTCCAGGGCACCCAAAACGGTGACGTCCACATGCCCTCCACGTATGATGGAAAATGAAAGCGCACTGTCCAGAAAGCAGGCACCTTTTACGGTTGTAACGTAGTTTCCGCCTGAATCGATACAATCGACTCTTTCTTTTCCCGGGGCTGCTTTGGGACCAACGCCGACGATTCCGTTCTCCGCCTGCAGCATAATATTAACGTTTTCAGGGATATAGTCCACTGCCATTGTAGGCAATCCAATGCCCAGGTTTACCACTTCGCCATCTTTGAATTCCTGGGCTATTCTTCTAATAATCAATTCTCTATTATTCATTGTCTCCACCCACCTTTACAATCGCATCGACGAATATTCCAGGAACGTTGATATGATTGGGGTCAATTTCCCCGGCCTTCACGTATTCGTCGGTCTGAGCAATTACATACTCGGCTGCGGTAGCCATAACCAAATTGAAGTTGCGTGAAGAACCGTTGATGACCAGGTTCCCTGCTTCATCAGCTTTATGGGCTCTGATGAGCGCCACATCGGCTTTCAGCGGCAGTTCGAGCAGATATTCTCTTTCGTCAATTTTGATTTTCTTTTTTCCTTCCTCTACAATGGTGCCTACACCTACAGGGGTTAAAATACCACCCAAACCAGCTCCACCTGCGCGTATTTTTTCAGCAAGCGTTCCTTGCGGGAAGAGTTGAACGTCCGCTTCTTTCGTCATCAGGAGTCTTCCTGTTTCTGGATTGGAGCCAATATAGGATGCAAAAATCCGCTTGACTCTGCCACTTTTCACAAGTCTGTAAATAGACAAATCCGGTGTACCTGTATCATTGGAAACGATCGTAAGATTGTCAGCGGAATTGGTGTCGACAAGCGCACGCACCAGTTCCTCCGGAATGCCTCCTTGCATAAAACCTCCGACCATCACCGTGTCTCCGTCTTTGATTTTCTGAACTGCTTCTTCAGCGGAGTTTACTTTTTTATTCATGGTTCCGTCTCCTTATCTATTTTTTAGGAAGCAAACTTTATTGGAGATAATCGTATAGGACTCTTCCATATGGAAGCGTTAAATCGGCAATAAAATGTTTTCCGCCAACATAAGCTTTAACCGGCAAATCTGCTACAGGAGCATTAACATGTGGGATCAAGCTTAATCTGGCAGGCCCTGACCAGGCGCCTTTTACAGTAATATTTTCAAGATTATATGCCACTAGCTGAGCAATTTTAGGGGTACCGTCTACATCAGGAATTAATTTCAAATTAACTTGCGTTTTTGCGATGGCTTTAGCCGTTTCCTTTTCATCAAGCACGTTATATTTGAAAGGGGTGGTTCCCATGGCTACCAGGACGTTATTGTAATGCAATGTACCCGTCAGCGTCTCAGTATCCTCAACGACCAGGCGAGGTTTCGCCCATTTTTTCGGAAATCCCCAAATTTCACGTCCCCCCAGAATAGCAGGTGCATTATCCAAATACATTTGGGCGACAAAATTGCACGGTTCTCCCTGATAAGTACACGGAATGACAATACCGCTTTCCTCATAGCTTCCCAAACCGGATGAATCGGGCATTTTGATCCATTCATAGGAGACCGTATTACTTCCATCGGGCTGAAGGGGTTCCGGGACCGCCTGTCTAATCGCAGCGGGATCGGATTCATAGGTAATAATAAAGAATTCCCGGTTGATGAAGCGGCATGGCGGACGTCCATAACTACCACTGGCCGCAGGCATGGATTGGAGTGAAAGTACATCTTTTTGATTCATAGCGATCTCCCTTCTTTTTTAAGAGGTATTTCAACAATTATCTTGAACACGCATTTTAAATGCGAGCATTTTCAACCAGCATGGCTATTCCCATTCCTGTTCCAATGCATAACGAGACTACGCCGTAACGTGAAGATCTGCGCACCATTTCATGAACTAACGTAACCAATACCCTAGCACCGCTTGCACCAACAGGATGACCGATTGCGATCGCGCCGCCATTGACATTGACCTTCTCTGGATTAACTCCCAGCTCTTTTTGCACCGCCAGCGCTTGTGCAGCAAACGCTTCATTGATTTCAAAAAGATCAATAGAATCAATCGACATTCCCTGTTTCTGCAGAAGTGACGAAATAGCTTTTACCGGTCCCATTCCCATATATGCAGGGTCAACACCAACAAGCGAGTAACCTTTGATATAGGCCAGCGGCTTTAACGCATGTTCCTTACATTTGTCTTCCGACACGACTAACATAGCCGCCGCACCATCATTGATGCCCGAAGCGTTTCCGGCAGTAACCGTTCCGTTCTCCTTAAACGCGGGCTTTAAGTTTGAAAGTTTTTCTTTCGTCGTATTTCCTCTTATGTGTTCGTCCTCTGTGAAATAAGTAGTTTCTTTTTTGTTTTTGATCATGACCGGAACAATTTGCTCTTCAAAAAACTTGTTGTTTTTTGCCTCGGAAGCCTTTATCTGGCTTTCATAGGCAAATGAATCTTGCTCCAGTCTTGAGATTCCATATTTTTCGGCAACATTTTCTGCGGTAATTCCCATATGGTAATGGTTGATTGGGCATGTTAGGCCGTCGGCCACCAGGGAGTCTACCAATTCACCGTTGCCAAGCTTGTAGCCGTTTCTTGCATTTTTTAGCAGATAAGGGGCGTTCGACATGCTCTCCATGCCTCCAGCCATGACGATGTTTCCTTGTTCCGCCAATATTGAATCGTAAGCTAACGCGACGGCATGAAGTCCTGAACCGCAAACTGTGTTTATCGTTGATTCGGGTACATCAATGGGGATACCCGCTTTAAGTGCCGCCTGTCTAGCAGGGTTTTGTCCATTGCCTGCTTGAAGAACATTTCCCATAAAAATTTGATCAATCAAAGAAGGCTCTAATTTACTTTGCTGAAGGCATGCCGTCATCACGGTTGCTCCCAGTTCAGGAGCGCTCAAGGGCGCAAGGGCTTTATTAAACGAACCGACCGCTGTTCTCAACGGGCTTACTATAGCTACTTTTTTCATAAAAACTCACATTCCTTTCGCTGTGTTCGAGGACACATACATCCATGACTGCACTTCAATTCGTAATTTTCGGTCCTAACCTACGAAACGCAGAGACTGCAAGATACATTTACATGCGGGCATATCATGGTGCCTAGACAGTGAGTATGATGGTCCGATCGCCTTCTTTCCTGTCTGGAAATTAAAACCAGAATTATCATAGTTCCAATACAGATTTTGCTCAATGTTCAAATCTTTACATAGATCTAAGTACAGATGTTTATGGAGCCATATCCTCCACAATAATTAGGCCATTCTAACGTTTCCTGTTAATTTCTTTATTTTTCTGAAAGTTGTGATCAAAAATTGAATTTTCTGTTAAATATGAAATTTCAAATCAAGCTATGAAAAAGTTTTCTTCGAGTCCTTCTTATGTAGACCTTATCTTCGGGTCACTCATTGCATTTGACGTTATAACGTCAGTATTTTTTTGTTAGCGTGAACAAAAAAAGAAGCCGATTGCTTGAAAGCAACCGGCTTGGAGCATAAACTTCAAAAAACTCAAGGAAAATGTACATCTGCTGTCGCAAGCAAACGTGCAAAGCGATTCCCTAGCGTTGCATTGTGATGAGCTACAATTTGTTCGCCGCTCAGCACCTTGCTATCAAATGTAGTATGCGCATCTGATACAAGCACGTTGTTTTGGTATCCCAGACTATAGGCGCTTCGGCAAGTCGTGTCGAGACAAAATTCAGTCTGCATCCCGGCAATAATCAACTGATCTGCCCCCAATTCCTGGAGCGCATCACCCAATTCAGTCTGGTAGAAGCTGTCCCAGGATGATTTACGGACAATTCGTTCATGAGGAAGAGGACGCACTACGTCGGCGATAGCCCAGCCTATACTGTTTTCCCGGAAATCCTCATCTGCTTCATCAGTATGCTGTACAAAAATTACCGGTGTGCCGGCAGCTCTGGCTTGAGTCAAAAGCTGCTGCAAATGTGCTATAACCTCCTGCTCACGATATAGCTTCTCATCATACATGAACATAGCCTGCTGAACATCAATCAAGAGTAAAACGGTTTGCCCCATCGGTTCGATTCCCTCCCTGTGTGTATTATCTAACTACAATAGCATGTCTACATGCCTTGCGGCGACATAAGGTGAACTATATAATAAAGAACAAGTTGGAACGGTCCGATGCGGACGAAAGGTGATTAAAAGAGATGACAATTTCGCAGGAACAGTGTGTATTCCGTTCTGTCTCAGAGGAACAGACCGGGACATTAGCAGGCTTTTTGGCAGCCAAAGCGGTTCCCGGAACCGTAATTGTGCTGGATGGAGATCTGGGAGCGGGTAAGACTGCTTTTTCCAAGGCTTTTGCCAGCCAATTAGGTGTGCCGGGTATCGTAAATAGCCCAACCTTTACCCTCATTAAGGAGTACGAGGGTCGATTGCCTTTGTATCATATGGATGTATACCGGATTTCCCAGGACGAGGCGGAGGATCTTGGGCTGGACGAATATTTTTACGGGACAGGAGTATGTCTGGTGGAATGGGGTAGTATTATACCGGATATGTTGCCGGATCAGCGGCTTCACATGTATATAGAAACAACGGATGTAGGGGAGCGCTTGATTCACCTGACTGGGTACGGCGAGCCTTATGAACAATGGTGCCGCAGTTTGCGGGAGAATGGAGTTTGAACCATGCAAAGAGAGCATACAGATGTAAATGAAAAGCCGCGTGAGCGGTTTTTGGCGTTAGATACAGCGACGACCGTAATGGCGGCTGCCCTGATGAACGGAAAAGAGCTGCTGGGAGAAAGTAACGTTTTGGGTGAACGCAATCACTCGGTGCATGTCATTACCGAGCTGGAACGGCTCTTAAGCGAAGCAGGACTGACACGCAACGATGTGGACGGCCTTGCCGTAGGTGTTGGACCGGGATCTTACACCGGTATCCGAATTGCGGTGACAGCAGCCAAAACATTAGCTTGGGCCTGGGGGGTTCCGGTGACTTCCATTTCCACTTTGCAGGCTTTGGCATGGGGTGGATGGATCCGTGGTATCGAGCTGAAAGGGCAAGAAGGTAAACCTGAGTCTGTGCATAACGGCTCGTCTGGGGCGCAGGCAGCAGACTGGATTGTGCCTGTGCTGGATGCGCGCCGTGGTCAGGTGTACACGGGACTGTTCGCCGCGAATACTGTTAACGATATCGGCAGCCCGCAGCGGTTAGAGCCGGATGCCATCCGGTTGATGACTGCATGGACGGATGACCTGCTGCAACGTTTGGAGGCATTGCCTGCCAAAGAACGTCCTGCGGTTATTTGGCTCGTAGGTGAAACGGCGATTCACGCCGAAACTGCGGAGCGCTTGCGTGCATGGAGCGAGCTTCGTATTGTACCTTATGAGCTGGAAGGAAAATGGGTTGGCCGCCTTGGGGCGGATAAGCTGCTTCGTCAGGAACATGACGAGCTACATACGCTGGTTCCGAATTATACCCAGCTGGCGGAGGCGGAAGCCAATCTGCTTCGCCAGCGCTGAAGAGGCGGTGAGCAACATGGCAAAGAACATACAGCGGGAAGAGAAGCTTGAGTTTCGTTTAATGCAACTGGATGACATCCCCGATGTGCTGGAGATTGAGCATGAAGCGTTCACGTTGCCGTGGACGGAGGAAGCCTTCCGCAATGAGCTGACGATGAATCATTTTGCTAAATATATGATTATGGAACTTAATGGACGAGCCATTGGGTATGCAGGCATGTGGACGATTATGGATGAGGCTCATATTACGAATATTGCGGTTCGCGAGGCATATCGCGGACGCAAGTTTGGAGACAAGCTGTTGGATGAGCTGATGCTGACCGCCTCTTATTTAGGGATGGAACGTATGACTCTGGAGGTACGGGTAACGAATCGGATCGCGCAGGGCTTGTATGAGAAAAAGGGCTTTAAGCCCGCAGGTGTGCGCAAAGGCTATTATTCGGATAATAACGAGGATGCTGTAATCATGTGGGCGGATCTTCCCGCACACGGGGCATCCGGTGAACAGGAAGGAAGCGTGCAGGAGCAATGACGCAAGCGGAAAAAACAGGTACAGGCTCTGCCAGCGGTGAGCCTTGCTATATACTGGCAGTGGAAACGAGTTGTGATGAAACGGCTGTGTCCGTCGTGAAAAACGGCACAGAGGTGCTTTCGAATCTGATTTCCAGTCAGATTGAAACACACAAAGCTTTTGGCGGGGTTGTGCCAGAGGTAGCATCACGCAAACATGTGGAAAGCATTACTTATATGCTGGACGAGGCCATGCAAACATCGGGAATCAGTCCCCGCGAGATTTCAGCAGTTGCGGTGACACAAGGACCAGGACTGGTTGGCGCATTGCTGGTTGGAATTGTGGCCGCCAAGAGTGCGGCTATGGCATTCGGCAAGCCATTAATTGGAACACATCATATTGCGGGACATATTTATGCGAATCAGTTGGAGCATGATATTGTATATCCGTGCATTGCTCTCGTGGTGTCAGGAGGGCATACTGAGCTGGTACTGATGGAGTCCGAGGGTCATTTTCAGCTTATTGGTCGTACAAGGGATGATGCGGTTGGAGAAGCCTACGATAAAGTAGCGCGAGCCATCGGATTTCCGTATCCTGGCGGTCCGCATGTGGATCGTGTAGCCCATGAATCGAAGGAAGTGGTTACCTTGCCGCGTGCATGGCTGGAGCCGGATTCTTATGATTTTAGCTTCAGCGGCTTGAAGTCTGCAGTGCTGAATGTAATTAACCAGACGAAAATGCGCGGAGAGACCGTTCATGCGGGGGCGATTGCAAGAGGTTTTCAAGAGTCGGTCGTAGAGGTGCTGGTGGAAAAAGCGATTCGCGCTATGCGTGAATACGGTGCGAAGCAGCTGCTGCTTTGCGGCGGTGTTGCTGCTAATCGTGGATTGCGTACAGCATTGCGGGAGCGCTGCGAGCGTGAAGGCATCGAACTGCTTATACCGTCCATGAAATACTGTACAGATAATGCAGCGATGATCGGTGCCGCAGCATACGCCAAGTGGAAGCGTGGAGAATTCACCTCATTGGACATGAAGGCTGATCCAGGGCTGTCTCTGGAAGAGTGGTCTGTTCAAGCTTAATAGGAAGGACACGACACGTCCTAAGGGTCGTGTCTTTTTTGTTTCGTGCTATACATATATAAAAATAATTTCAAGAGGATAAAATACAGGAGTTTGAGCGCAGGAATGCCAGTATTTTATTTCCTCGCATGATTCGTCACAATTGTTTACGATTTTTCATGATCCAGCAAAAAAATATGAAAATTTTATACTGCCCGAATAATGATGTGATTTGTCAAGTTGTGAACAAAGTTATCCACATATACCGTACGAAATGTGGATAATTAAGCTGAAAGCACGCAGGCTAAGACTTTTAGGAGATAGCCGAATGGGGGATATATCATAGCTAGAGCGAATGTGAAATCTGTGGATAATGTGGATAAGATGGTGGATAAATTTGGTTTTCATTTGAAGTTGGCGTTTTATCAATAAAAAAATGGCCCAAAAGGCCATTTTTCAATATCGTTCATGCACAAAAGCTGTGGATATTCTTGTGTACAAAAAAATAGAAGAGGAAAATGTGAAATTTTTATGGCTAGGATGTTATGCAGCAGCTTTTATGCCTCAAGCAGTTCCTCCCAGGATGCATAGGTTTCGGTCAATTCCTGTTTATGGGTGTCGAGTTCTGCCTGAATACTTTGAAGCGCCGTGTAATCCTGATAAATCTCAGGCAAAGTCATTTGTTCCTCTAAGCCTGCAATTTGTTCTTCCAGCGTTTTGATCTTGTTTTCCAATGCCTCCAGCTTGCGTTGACGGCTGCGTTCCTCGCTTTTGGCTTGTTTGTCTGCCGCATAGGTGGCCGCACGTGATTTGGGGGTGGTCTCGTCTGTTGCTGATGCAGAGGAAGACGATGTTTTGCCACGGCTGCTCTGACTTGCTTCGAGAGCTTCCTGCGCTATTTCTTCCAGCTCTTGTTTTTTGGCTACATAGTCATCATAATTCCCCAGGAAATGTTCTATTCCTTCAGGATGAAGCTCGATAACACGCTCAGCCATTTTGTTAAGGAAATAACGGTCATGGGAGATGAACAGCAGTGTACCGTCATAGTCCATCAACGCTGCTTCCAGTACTTCCTTGCTAAACAGGTCGAGATGGTTTGTAGGCTCATCGAGAATTAATACGTTGGCTTCACGCAGCATTAGTTTGGCCAGGGATACGCGGGCTTTTTCTCCTCCGCTTAATGAAGCTATCTTTTTCAGTACATCGTCACCGCTAAACAGGAAATTACCCAGCACTGTCCGAATCCGTGCTTCTTCCATATGAGGGTACTCACTCCACAACTCCTCCAGTACGGTATTGGCGGGGTTCAGGTTTGTCTGCTCCTGGTCATATAAGCCGATTTTGATTTTTGTCCCCCAATGGATAGACCCGGCAGCCGGTTTAAGTGAGCCGGTCAGGCATTTAAGCAGCGTCGATTTACCGATCCCGTTCGGACCAATCAATGCCACCGTATCTCCTCGCTTTAAGTCAAAGGAGGCATGCTGGAATAAAGGCTTTTTGCCCTCATACGCTACGGAAAGATCGCGCACCTCTAATACTTCTTTACCCGACATATAGGCGGTTTCAAAAGAAAAATGGGCTTTTTTCAAATCGCCCATAGGCCGATCCATGCGATCCATTTTATCTAGCTGCTTGCGGCGGCTCTGGGCACGTTTGGTTGTAGAGGCTCGCACGATATTGCGCTGTATAAATGCCTCCATACGGGCGATTTCTTCTTGTTGTTTTTCGTAATGCTTGAGATTTGTTTCGTACTCGGCAGCCTTTAGTTCCATATAGCGGCTGTAGTTGCCTGTATAGCGGGTGGAGCGATGGCGTTCGATTTCAACAATTGTTGTCACCAGTCGATCCAAAAAATATCGGTCATGTGATACGACCAGCAGTGAGCCGGAGTAGCCGCGCAAATAGTCTTCCAGCCAGGTCAGTGTCTGAATATCCAGATAGTTGGTAGGCTCATCAAGCATAAGCACATCTGGAGCGAGCAGCAGGATGCGTGCTAGCGCAAGCCTGGTTTTTTGACCTCCGCTCAGGGTGACTACAGGCGTCTCGGGTGCAAATGAACCAAAGCCCATGCCGTGCAGCACACTGCGAATACGGGTCTCCATTTCGTAACCGCCGTGATCCTTGAACCAGTCTGAGCGTCGTGCATAGCGTTCGAGCAGATCGGCATAACGCTTTTCGTTCTGCGCATTGGCCGGTTCGGCGATTTCCTGCTCCATTTGCCGAAGCTCTCGTTCTGCATCAATCAGCGGTGCGAACACCAGCATCATTTCATCCCAGATCGAGCGGTCAGAATCCAAACCGCTGTTTTGCGCCAAATAACCGATGCTGGTTTCCTTTGCCTTAAAGATTTGTCCACTGTCATACGATATTTCACCAGCAATGATTTTGAGCAGGGTCGATTTGCCTGCACCGTTCACACCTACTAGTCCAATACGTTCACGTTCCAATATTTGAAGGTTAATCCCGTCCAGAACGGGTTCAATTCCATAGGATTTCGTAATTCCGGTTACTTGCAATAGCATAGCGTATCGTTCCTCCATTACAATTTGCACAGTTCTGCCTGCCTTTTTCGCAGGTACCTTCCTTCCAGTTTACATGAAATTACCCACTATTGCACTGCTTTCACTCCCCAAACCCTTGAGCCTCGTGTAGTCAATTTGTATAAACAATGATAAACTTAAACGAGAAGTGAAAAAGAATGAAAAAAACTTGCAACGTACAGCACTTACTGACAAATGAACAATTGTAACGTTTGGATGATTATCGACGATTGTGCGGGAGGGCGGATATGTGGATGTCTGTAATGTGAAGAACGCGCTGCGTGTACAGCAACGGGAAGCGCGTGACTCCATGGACCCGCTGACAAGGCAGAAGGCATCGGCTGTGGCCTGTCGGCATGCAATCGAGGCATGGGAGCAGCTTAGAATAGACAGAAATGGGGATAAGCTAACCTTATTTAGTTATCTCTCTTTTGGCAGCGAGATTTCGACGACTCCCCTCATTGAGCATTGCTGGTCACAGGGAGATCGTGTCCTGGCCCCGAGAGTGGATTCGGTAAGCCGAACCATGGAGCTGAGGGAGATGGATGAGTACGGAAATATGGTGCCCGGCGTATGGAACATCCCTGAGCCTGCATTGACATGCAAGGAATGGTTGCCTGAAATGTGGACGGGAATCGACTGGGTGGTTGTCCCCGGCTTGGCCTTTGATCGTCATGGAGGCAGGATCGGTTATGGTGGAGGTTACTATGATCGCTTTACCGCACAGGTAGAGGCAGAGAAGCGTAATAACGGTTCCGTAGGTCCGCTGTATGTCTCGCTACTGCTACCGGGACAATTGTTAGCACAAGTACCCATGGAGCCAGGAGATTTGCGAGTGGACGTGCTGTTTACACCGGAAGGACGCTTCGATTGTGATCATGGCAAAATCGACAAATGATGAATGAAGTAAAGTTGGGTATGTGAAAGGAGCTGTGAGGGAGTCGTGGATTCCTTTACTCATTTTAACGAACAGGGACGAGCTCGTATGGTAGATATTTCGGGCAAAACGTCTACGGTTCGTACGGCAGTCGCCGTGACTCAGATTACGATGGATCCGGCTACATTGACGGCTGTAAAAGAAGGAAGAATTGGCAAGGGTGATGTTCTTGCCGTAGCCCAGGTCGCAGGGATTCAAGGTGCGAAAAAAACGTCAGACTGGATACCGATGTGTCATCCGCTGGCGCTGACAGGCGTGAACATTACTTTTTCCGATAATGGACATGATGTGCTTCATATTGAAGTTGAAGTGAAGACCGAGGGTAAGACAGGTGTAGAAATGGAAGCTTTGACAGCGGCTTCAGCCGCAGCGTTAACCGTGTATGATATGTGCAAGGCGCTGCAAAAAGATATGATCATCGGCCCTACCATGCTGCAATCCAAAACGGGTGGCAAGCATGGGGATTTTCAAAGGGAGGACCACCAGAAACCTTGACATAGACAACATTGTCGCCGAGAGGGTACTGTGATGTGATGGAGGATGCAGCGCGGCTGTTTCTGATTTTCAGAAGAGAAAGTATTCTTTCATGATAGGAGAAGGGTGATCTTATGGTGTGGAAAACGGCGATCCTAACAGCCAGTGATAAAGGGGCAAGGGGAGAGCGTGAGGATACAAGCGCACAGGTCATCCGGGAACTCGTCGAAGAAGAACTGGGCGGAGAGATTGTGGAATACCGGATCGTTCCCGATGAACCGGATGAGATTATTGCGGCTTTGATCGAAATGACCGATTATTTTCATGCAGACTTGGTGCTAACTACGGGCGGAACCGAACTGGCGATTCGTGATGTGACACCTGAGGCGACCAGACGGGTCGTGGAACGGGAAGTGCCAGGTATGGCGGAAGCCATGAGAATGATCGTGATGCAGAAAAATCCGGCGGCCATGCTATTTCGTGGAATCGTGGGGATACGCGGACGTACGCTGATTGTCAATTTGCCAGGAACGCCAAAAGGCGTACATGAAAATTTGGCAGCGATTATGGATCAACTCCCGGAAGCATTGCTTATGGTGACAGGTCAGTTCCGGTAGAAGGCAGCCCGTGTGTGTGGTATGATACCTGTAAGAATTTTAAGGCTGTATGCGGACAGAGGTTTTTCATTTTGTTCGTCAATATAAGGAGGATTACTACACATGCCCAATATTGGAGCACCGGGTTATATTTTGTTAATTATTCTGGCGCTGCTGCTCTTTGGTCCGAACAAGCTGCCTGAGCTGGGCCGAGCTGTAGGGCGTACATTCCGTGAATTTAAAAACGGGGCACGCGATATTTTATCTGAAGATGAACGGACTGAGCGTAAAGAAAGCCAAGATAGTGTGGTCCAAGCATCACAGACGACGTCTTCAGAAGTTCAACCTCAGCCCGAGAATAAACGCTTGTCATAGATTTAGTTATTTATTATTGCTGTTTGTATAACGAACATGAGCCTCTTCTTCAGTGAAGGGCTTTATTTTTTAGGAGGCGCTGCTGCGTCCCGTTCAGAAAGGAGGAATGGACTTGTCCCCACCAGAGCATGAAATGCCACTAATGGAACATCTGGGTGAGCTTCGTCGCAGAATAATTTATGTGCTGATTGTATTTGTATTGGCACTGGTTGGTGGTTTGTTCGCGGCGGGTTCTGTCTATGACTGGCTTATTCGATCCGGTTCGGCGCAAGCTTTTCAGTTAAACGCATTTTCCTTTTGGGACGGGATTGGTATCTACATGAAGATCGCCATGATCATTGGCATTGCAGTGGCGTTGCCGTTTGCCTGCTACCAATTGTGGAAGTTTGTCAGCCCGGGATTAAGGCCGCAAGAACGGAGTGCAACTTTGCGATATGTGCCTTATGTGCTGCTTTTGTTTATGATTGGCGCTGCTTTTGCTTATTTCATTATTTTCCCGATGGCGATTCAGTTCACATCGTCCGTCACCAAAAGCATGGGGTTGCAGGAAACGTACGGTATTGCACAATATTTCACCTTTATGTTTAACATTGTGCTGCCTGTAGCGCTGCTGTTTGAACTCCCCCTGCTGATCATGTTTCTGACAGGGATTCGTGTACTCACCCCGATGAGGCTTCGCAAGTGGCGAAAGATCTCTTATTTCCTGCTTGTTTTTGTCGCTGTTGTGATCACTCCGCCGGATTTTATATCCGATTTTTTGGTGGCGATTCCGTTGTTGGTGCTGTATGAAGCGAGTGTATATCTGTCATCGGTCGTGTACCGTAGACAACTGCGTGCACAGGAAGAACGGGAAGCCCAATTGCGTAATTTTTCTTAAATCTATCAGCATAGCTGTCTTAAAAATAACCATTAGCCTTGAGTTAACGGTTATTTTTAGGATAGGTGGATATAATCAAGAATGGCTGTCCATAAAAATTCCCATAAAAAATACATTAGGGACTTGAAATTCAATCTCAAGTTGAGTATCATAAAGTTGGTTGTTAGCACTGACGACTGTTGAGTGCTAATACATACAACATAACAACCAAATTACAGAATAAAACACTTAATAAGGAGGCTATTTTTTCATGATCAAACCTTTGGGTGAACGCGTATTGGTGGAAGCAATTGAGCAAGAAACAACGACTTCCTTTGGAATCGTACTTCCTGACTCTGCCAAGGAAAAGCCGCAAGAAGGCAAAATTATCGCGGTTGGCGCAGGCGCATTGAAAGACGGTGCCCGTATTCCTCTGGAAGTAAAAGAAGGCGACCGTGTTATTTTCTCCAAATACGCTGGAACGGAAATCAAATATGAAGGTAAAGAATATTTGATTATGAAAGAAAGCGATATCCACGCGATCATCGGTTAACCGGAACCCGGACAAGACCTAAATATAGGAATTGAAACAAATCATTCATAATCCATAGGGAGGTTTATCACAAATGGCTAAAGACATTAAATTTAGTGAAGACGCTCGCCGCTCCATGCTGCGCGGGGTAGATGCATTGGCTAACGCTGTTAAAGTAACACTCGGACCGAAAGGCCGTAACGTTGTACTGGAAAAAAAATTCGGTAGCCCGCTCATCACTAATGACGGTGTAACGATTGCAAAAGAAATCGAGCTGGAAGATGCGTTCGAAAACATGGGCGCTCAACTGGTTAAAGAAGTAGCAACTAAAACGAATGATGTAGCTGGTGACGGTACTACTACGGCAACGGTTTTGGCTCAAGCCCTCATCACTGAAGGTTTGAAAAACGTAACTGCTGGCGCAAGCCCAATCGGTATCCGTAAAGGGATCGACAAAGCGGTTAAAGCAGCTGTTGCTGAACTGCAAGCCATCTCCAAACCAATCGAAAGCAAACAATCCATTGCTCAAGTAGCTGGTATTTCCGCTGCTGATGATGAAGTAGGCGAACTGATCGCTGAAGCTATGGAAAAAGTGGGCAAAGACGGTGTAATCACAGTCGAAGAATCCCGCGGTTTTGCAACAGAACTGGAAGTAGTTGAAGGTATGCAGTTTGACCGTGGCTACATTTCTCCGTACATGATTACAGATACGGACAAAATGGAAGCTGTACTGGACAATCCGTATATCTTGATCACTGACAAAAAAATCACAAACACACAAGAAATCCTGCCTTTGCTTGAAAAAATCGTACAACAAGGCAAGCCACTCGTTCTGATCGCTGAAGATATCGAAGGCGAAGCGCTGGCTATGCTCGTTGTCAACAAGCTGCGTGGTACATTCAACGCTGTAGCTGTTAAAGCTCCTGGCTTTGGTGACCGTCGTAAAGCAATGCTGCAAGACATCGCTGCCCTGACAGGCGGTCAAGTAATCACAGAAGAACTGGGTCTCGACCTGAAAACTGCTTCTGTGGACCAACTGGGTACAGCACGTCAAGTGCGTATTACAAAAGAAAACACGATTGTGGTTGACGGTGCTGGAAACAAAGCCGACATCGACGCTCGTGTTAGCCAAATCCGTACGCAACTGGAAGAAACTACCTCCGAGTTCGACAAAGAGAAACTGCAAGAGCGTCTGGCTAAATTGTCCGGCGGCGTAGCAGTAATCAAAGTCGGTGCGGCTACTGAAACAGAATTGAAAGAACGCAAACTGCGCATCGAAGATGCTCTGAACGCAACCCGTGCTGCGGTTGAAGAAGGGATCGTATCCGGTGGTGGTGTAGCGCTCCTGAACGTATACAAAGCAGTTGCAGCTGTTGAACTGCAAGGCGACGAGCAAACAGGCGTGAACATTGTATTGCGCGCTCTGGAAGCTCCAATCCGTACCATCGCTGCTAACGCAGGTGAAGAAGGCTCTGTAATCGTTGAGCGTCTGAAACGCGAAGAAGTTGGCGTAGGCTTTAACGCAGCTACTGGTGACTGGGTAAACATGATCGAAGCTGGTATCGTAGACCCTGCAAAAGTAACTCGTTATGCATTGCAAAACGCTGCTTCCGTAGCGGCTATGTTCCTGACTACTGAAGCAGTTATCGCTGACAAGCCAGAACCAGAAAAGGCTGCAATGCCTGACATGGGCGGAATGGGCGGCATGGGTGGCATGATGTAATAAAACCCAAAAACCTTGTTGCACCAAGGGTTTAAGGGGTTGTTATATTGATTTGTTAACGATTTGTTAACAATCAGTCTGTTTTTTAGAGGCTCTCATTAGTTCTCCGAACTTTTGAGAAGCCTCTTTTCTTTTTCTGGCTTAGTGCCGGTGGGGTATATTTGGGTTGACAGCACATTTGGACAGCAGTATGCTTTGCTAAGGAAATATTGATGTCCTCGTTAGGTGAGGCTCCTATATGAACATAAGCCACTGCCCGGAAACATCGAAAGATGCCAATGGGTATAACAGGAATTGCCGGATTAAGGCTCTTCTTAATGTGGCTAAAGAACTTTGGTTCTTTTACGTCGTATAGTGCTAAAGCTCGACTGGGGGGAACCGGATATTTGCATGCTTTATCTTGCATGCAGAACTGCGCCCTTCAGTTGAGCTGAGGGGCGCTTTTATTTCAATGTGCAGGTTTGGCAATGATCTGGTTCCAGTGTGATCAGTAAATTATGGAGCCCACACATGTTAAGGGGAGAGGGGTTGAACCATTCAATGAATAGTCGAAGTTCGTCTGAACCGGATCCAGAACCAGTGAGTCTATTGGTAGTCGGGTTAAAACTAGATACCATAATTGAATATGGTTGCTACTCCTTTCCTACGGGTTAGTATTAGGCCCGACTGCCTTAAAACAAGGAGGCAGTTGACATGTCAAAAATGAATTTTTTTCAAAAAAAACAGCAAAATAAAAATGCTACTCATATTCAAGGCTTTGATATTGAATTGAATCAGGAAAATACTCGTCGTATTGATCGTCTAGTTGATAGTTACGAAAATAGCATTCTTTCTCATTTAGATGAAGCGTACCAAAGAACAACAAGCTGGCAAGATCGTCTTGCGGATCGGATTGCATCATTTGGCGGTAGCTGGAGATTTATTACTTATTTCGCTATCTTTCTGACCCTCTGGATACTCTTGAATAGCTTGCCGTTTACTCGCTTTCATTTCGATGAACCTCCATTTATCTTGTTGAACTTGTGTTTGTCCTTTATCGCAGCATTTCAGGCTCCGGTCATTATGATGAGTCAGAACCGCCAAGCTGCAAGGGATAAGCATGAATCGATCATTGACTTCGCGATCAACTACAAAGCCGAACAAGAGATTGACGATATGCAGAGCCACCTTCATCGGATCGAAGGCGAACTGATTGAGATTAAAAAACTCTTACTTGTTCTAAAACAACCGAATGAAGAACACAAATGACACTTTAGATTATATAGAGGCCCCGTAGAGAAGTTTTTACCTCAATCGATTCAGATTAAAGAATCTTATTTCTTTCGAATCAGTTTGAATTTAGAGTAGATATATCGGTGATTCTTCAGGATCAAGCCCATATAAGGATGTACAAATTTATGATTCGAAAATAATACTGGGCCTCGGGAAGTAGCATGCCTACGGCTCGTGCTGCAGCAACTTCCGTTATTTATGGAAATGATATTTATATAATCGTTGGCTCACGATTAACACGTCCTTGTAAATAAGCAGGGCTCCCGCGAGGGAGCCCTTTTTTATGCAAGTGCTTTTAATTTTACTTTTAAGAATAGGGTACACCAACAGCAAAAGTGGATAATCTCTACAACCATAATGATGGATTCTGACCAGTTAAGTAGGGTTAAAGCTTTGGAACATAGTGTGCACATAATTAGAATGGCTTCGAAAATCAGAACGTCCATTAATAAAAAGATAATTGTGTGTGATTTAGGCCTCTGTAAGAGCTGTAGAGCGTGGAAATTCCAGAGTGTGGAGACTAATTCCATCATTATGACACCCACACACATTCCGATATAACCAAATTTGGGGATAGCCAGTAGGGTGTAGAGGATCATGAAATTGGAAAGGACGCCAATGCAGAGGCCAATAAAAGGAGTTTTCTTTCGATTTTTTGCCCATAAAATACTTGTAGTCACTTCCCGTAACCCGACAACTAATGGTAACATTGCTAACGACTTAATCGGATTTGCAGCGTTTTGTATTCCAAAAATATATAAGGAAATTTCCGGAGCGTATTTAAAAATGAAAAAACCTGAGGCTAATCCCCAGACCCATGCTATTTGCATGGCAATATAGCTCTTTTTGTAGAATAAATGATATAGCCTATTTTGCCAATCTGCAGTTATTTTCATCGTGAGTGTATGGGTTAGGGAGCCTGTAATCAAAGTAGGCATATAAGCGACAACCAGTGCGATGCCAGTAACAGTACCGAACATCTCGGCTGATTCTTTGGGCGAAACCCCCGCAACCTGTAATCGCTGAGGGATGATCATGGCATCAATAAAGTCGGAAGCAGGAATAAGTAAGCGTGTAAGGGCGATAGCAAGTGAAGCCTGTACTAACAAAGGCAAATCCGTTCGAATAGATGGAAGAGGTGAGGGGGATAACCCGATTACGGGACGATTATATATAAAGAAAGCAGAAAGAATAGCAAACGATACGATCGCGCCTGTAAAAGTCCCAAGTACTGCTCCGCCTACAGCAAACTCAATGCCAGATTGAATAAATAGTGGCACCATACACATTAAGGTACCAATTCTCACGGATTGTTCTATAATTTCCGAAAGGGCAATGGTGGTATATCTTTCAAGCCCTTGCAAATAGCCGCGCAGTAAACTTAACAAGGGAACGACCAGTATAGCAGGAGAGAGGTAGCGAATCGCAAAGTTGAGCTGCGGATAACCAAGTAAATTGGCAATTGGCGTTGAAAGGCGAAAGACCAGGACACTACATGCTATTCCCGCGAGAATCATGAAAACTGCAAAAAACTTAAATAGCCGCCAGCCTCTGGCTGTGTACTTAGCTGTAAACATACCCAGAGCTGTCGGCAATCCTCCAGAAATAATCATTAGTATTAAGCTATAGAAGGAGTAGGCCAGCTGATAAAGCCCCATTCCTTCTGCTCCAACAAACCGTGTCATAAATACTTTTCCGACCAAACCTATGGCTTTCACAACAATCATTGCATTAGCTCTTACCATGGTTTGTTTTAAGATAAGAGGTAATTTCAAATTTTTTTCCCCCATTAGAAGTTGTCCATTATCATTTTATGACAGCAACTGTTGGGGTATGAACATGATACTTAATCTCGTATGTGAATCAACAAATACTTGGTGTTTTTGTCCCATCCCAAATCAAAAGGTACTTTAAAACGGTCGGCAGTATGGGAGTTGACTAAAGGATAGCCACTCTGATCAAATCCTACTACAACAGAGAAATGATCTACATCTCCTCTTAATACGTAAGCAATCAAATCACCTGGAAGTAGCTGAGGTTTTTCGGGTTGCTGCTGTAAGTCATTGACGGATTGGACGACATTGGAAAAGCTTCCTTGTCCGATAATCCTGCCATACCCAGAGCGTATAAGAAAATTTTTAAATGCATCCGTCTGAACCCATGCTTGGCTCCCACCGTTACCATAGGAGTAATGCCATCCAGATCTCATAGGAAGTCCTCCGCCTTCCTCCTTGTCTCCGATAACTTGAGAGGAAAAGTTAGTGCAGTCTCCTCCTTTAGAGTTGTAATCTAGGTATTTTTGGTTGTAGCGCTGACCATTTCCTGCCCCCCATGTTATTCCTGCATACTTGTTGGCATAGTCAACGGCTCGTGTTCGGTTGTATTTATTAATAATCTTTGCTGGCTCTAATACAGCTTTAGTGGGAATGAAATGCAAATCGCTTTTTTCGATTTTTTTGGGGTTCTCTTCCAAAGGATCTGAATACCATTCCCGTTCCACGTACCAACGATTATCCTTTTTTCTTAGTGTGATGCCATGCCGTGTTCCAATTCCAAAATCATGCTGACCGGGATAGGTATTTACATACTCATAACTCAATTTCAAGGACTGAACAAGTGACACTTTTGCGATGTCGCCCAGTACTTCTATACGAGCTATCCTAATGGAGCTTTCCGCATTCACAAATTTTATTTTACGATGCTTGGCCCATTCTTGAATGTATTCGGCTCTATTGATTTCATGAAGATATGCGTAGTTACTTCGTTTGTCTTTTAACAAGTAATGGTCCTCGATATGCTTTTTATCCTGATTCATCAATAATCTGGTACGGTCTTCAAACAATTCTTGAAGAAAAGGGACCACGTTATCCTTCTGAACTGGCTCGGCTTGTGCATGAAAATTAATGAAGCTGCAAGCGGGGATCGTTAGCAAGATCATGCACAGTAAGTGTAATTTTTTGATTCTAAGCACCTGCATTCATTCTCCTTGGAAAGGTAAATTGTTTTTTGAAAATGCCCTACTTTTGTATCATAAGTTTCTCACAGGCTGAATTCATGTGTGCTAATTTGGTAAAGACGACCAATCGCCCTTCATGTTCCTTCTTGCTTCGACTGTAGCGCCCAGCACAGGTAATCAAGTTTAAACGGTGCTCTTCTGTAGGACCAAAAATCGTTTGAATCGGTGCTTCGGGGGTGAGGTAAAACTTTACGGACTCCACTACAAATTGAAGCTTGCAACCATTATCGCCAGTTACATACACATAATCGCCTTTTTTCAGTTTTTTTAGAGGATAAAAAACTGCTGGACCCGTGTATGTATCGACATGCCCGTCCATAATTGCATTACCTGCTGAACCTGGCAACACATGGTTAGATAAATACCCTACTCGGTCTGTTTTATTTGGGACGCCCATCTGGCCATTCTCTAAATAAGTTACCGGTTCTATAATTGAATGAATACGAACCGCTGGAATATCGATTTTATGTGGAATGATCCCGGGAAAATAATTTTTTTTAACAGGTAAAGAATTTTTTGTGATTTTATAGGCTTGAGTTTTAACCTTAACTGGCTGATTCGTGGGAATTTTTCTTTGGTCTTTAGCTGTGAGCGAACAGCATGTGGTTCCCAATAAAATCAATAGCACCATAAAATAAATGATCCACTTTTTGTTCATATGAAGAAAGAGAGAGGGGTTTAGTTGATCCTCTCTCTTTTGTCCCTCCTAATTCATTTGCTCGCTTGCGCCACCAAATCCTGTTTTTGGCAATTTAGTAGCCTTTGCTTTAATGCTTTTAGCTTTAATACTTTTCGTATGGATTGTTTTTCCATCGATCATTTTGGCAGGTGCAGCTTCACGTGCATGCAGCTTGTGAGCTTTCTCATGCTTGCTCTTAGCATGTATTTTGTGCTCTTTTTTCGTATGGCTCTTAGCCTGTTGTTGGTGCATTTTGTGTTCCTGTTTTTCTGCGGGCGCAGATGCAGATGCCATCGATCCTACAGACATAAATACTGCCAGAGATGCAACAGCCAATATTGCTTTTTTCATGATATTTGCCTCCTTGAATAGTTGTTAATTGTTAATCCCTAATATAATTTCCGTACCAAGAGCTTTTCATGTAGCCAAGTATTTCCTAGAAGGTGTTGTATTGGACTTTACATAAATGAAGTCATTTATTCACTTCAATAAATCCTTCGGGAGTCTTGTGAGTCGCAAGCAGTTCGGAAACAGTTATAAAGGTAAAGCCTCTTTTTTTCAGCTCAGGCAAAATGATTTTCAAGGCTTCCATAGTTTGTGTACTTTTATATACATAGTCGTGCATCAGAACAATATCGCCGTTGCGAGCATTACGGAGTACCTTGTTGGCGATGCGTTGCACACCAGGTTTTCGCCAATCCAAGGTATCTTGATGCCAGGACCATAAAATTATTTTTAGCCCTTTTTCTTTAGAAAGTTCGACGAGTGAATCTGTATAATAACCGCCTGGTGGACGGAAAAAGTGAGTTTCTGTTCCTGTAGCCTTAACAATGCTGGCTTGACCCTGGTCAACCTCAGATAAAGCTTTATCACGGGAAATTCGATGGAAGGATGGATGATGAAAAGTGTGGTTGCCGACATCATGCCCTTCTTTAAGCTCTCGTTTTACAATGTCAGGAAATTTTTCTACGCGGCTACCAACAACGAAAAAGGTCGCTTTAGCATCATATTTCTTAAGCAAATCCAAAATAGCCGGCGTGTTACTTGTATCCGGTCCGTCATCAAAAGTCAGGGCAATTACCTTGGGTTGATGAGTAGGAACTTCCCATACAATATCGCCACGTTCTTCATAATAGGATCTTCCCTTTGTATGTGCAGGAGAGACGTTTGAGGTGTTCTGTGCGATCACATATGGAGTAGGGAAGGAGCTGGAGCACAGCAAAAAAGCAGCGATGGCAGAAGACACCAATCGAATGTTTTTCATCGGGCCTAATCTCCGTTCTAACGTTTTTAGGTTAGGTTGCCATGAAGAAGTGTGCTTTATTCGACTATCTTAGAGCATCGATAGACTAGGATATGTGCTGTATGATCTAATCTTTTAATGGGTTGGCAAAATTATTATCTACTTACCTGAATGCCCTGTCATAGAATGTATTTATACATATATTGAATTGTACAACGAGTAAAGGAGGTTAGGGCTATGGGAGCATGTGATAATAACACTCCAGGTGTTGGCGGTATGTGGACTTCTACAGCAGCAATCTTGGTACTTTTTATTCTGTTGGTTATAATCACTAAATCATTCTGGGTTTAATTTTGCTAAATAACTTCTATTAAAAATGGTGTAAACACCCTACTGGCTGTTGAAGTGTACCCCTTAGAATAGACATTGGAAACCTTCTTGGTTATTCCGATGAATTCTAGGGGGTGTATTTTTGCAGTTTGCTCTTTTTTCTTATACATAAATCAAATTAAAGAGGGACGTGTTAACGTCCCTCCATCCAGTCAATCCATTGAATTGAATAAGCCTCTAATGGATGAGTTGTAATAAACCAAACATGATAGGGTCAAGCCTATGCCTATCTTTCCTAGATGAAGTCAACAGCCCAATCTTTTTAGTTCATTGCACAATAAACTAATTTGACTAGACTTTGGAGGTGATCATTAATTATGTTTCGACATCATTGTTGGCAAAACAAAATGCATCGGAGAAAATTTAGAAGATGTACAGTTAAAAAAATCAAAGTTTTACCAAAGGTCATTGTTAAAGGGATTCAAGGTCCTCAAGGTCCTCAAGGTCCTCAAGGGCCCCAAGGACCACAGGGGCTGCCAGGTCCACAGGGATTGCCAGGTCCACAAGGAGTTCCAGGTGCTCAAGGTCTTCAAGGAATTCCCGGCCCTGCAGGGGCAGTAGGAGCAACAGGACCGGCAGGAGCGATAGGACCAGCAGGACCGGCAGGAGCAGTAGGGCCAGCAGGAGCAACGGGGCCAGCAGGGCCAGCAGGCGCCGGGATATCAGACTTCTTAAGTGTTTTCAGAGCAGATCCTAGTACGGGGACTGACACAGTTCCGGGCAACTCACCAATTACCTTTACTGGGGTTTTAGCGAATGTTGGTGGCGCATTTACTTTCACTCCTCCATCTCCAACGATAACCATTAACGAGACGGGGAGCTACTTCATCTCATTTTCTAT
Organism: Paenibacillus sp. N119s; assembly: GCF_059447605.1. Taxonomy (NCBI): domain Bacteria; kingdom Bacillati; phylum Bacillota; class Bacilli; order Caryophanales; family Paenibacillaceae; genus Paenibacillus; species Paenibacillus sp. N119s. The sequence continues at coordinate 38,197 of NZ_JCAJRU010000014.1, forward strand.
TCACAATCAAGGTAATGCGGATTTCAATCTTACTGTTAACGGAAATCCTATAACACCATTACCTTTCTCAGGGAATGGTGGGGGACCTACCGCAGCTGAGGTTATCATAACCGTTACAACTGTTCCAACTACAATACAACTGGTAAATGCCAATGCAACTCCTGCCCAGTTGCACAATAATATTAATACAACGATGACAATATTAAAGTTGGCGCCTTAATATTGTTGCTTAGTAGTAACTTATTCAGTAAAAGGTTTAAGGTTTATGTCTTTTATCCGGTCAGTTTGTCTAATTTTTCAGAGAAGCCCTGAACGGGATAAAGCCAAAAGGATGTAGTTGGAGAGCAGCGGACGATGTGACTAAGGACATTGTCGCTGCTTTCTGTTCCTGAAAGTCGAAAGATAATTAGGCAGTTGGACGCCTTGATTGAAAGCGTTGACATGAATTTTAACTCTCTATATACTTAGCTTAGTTAAATGAAAATGAATAACATCAGGATTGTTACTGTTATGCAAAACGCAGGCAAAACCTAAGGAACAAAATGTTAAGATCTCGGGATCTTATGTATTTTGTTATCTTAGGTTTTTTTGTTTATGGAGAGAGGGAGGTATTATGTTCACATCTGAGAGGAGCGACAAATTTGGAATATAAATATGAGCTGGTTCAGGCAGACCACCATTTTCCACTAAAAATTATAGTTCATTCTTCTAATGAACCAGCATACATACCTAGACATTGGCACGACAGTATCGAAATATCCTATGTACTTTCAGGAAGCATCGACAATATCTATATAGATGGCACGAATTACAGCTCTAAAAAAGGAGATATTGTGCTCATTAATTCAAATGCTATTCATTCCTTTTCTGTGGCTAAGGGCAATGGGAGAGAGGCTATAACCGTTCTGATTCCTTCAGGATTTATGCGAGAAAATACGAAGGGCAGTAATCCTATTTTATTTGATTGCATATCCATTTTCGAAAGCAACGAGCAGCGATTACAGCATTTTAAGGAACTGCGTGATCTATTAAACACATTATTTGTAGCTTACCTCAACCAGCACAATGACCCTTTAGTACATATCCATCTAACGTCACTATCTTATAAACTGGTATACCTTTTATTAATGCATTTTAAAATGGACAACGAATCGGTCCCTGGCTTTAACACTAACAAATATTTGGAACGGCTGACGTTGATCACCGATTATATCAAAGAAAATTACGATCAGAGCCTATCCCTGGATTCCATAGCCCAGGTTTTTGGATTGTCTCCCGAATATTTGTCCCGTTTTTTTGTAAAGCATGTAGGTATGACGCTGTTTCAATATATCAATGCCATCCGTCTGGAGAAATCTTTCCGTGTTCTTATGAATACGGATCATTCAATCCTACAAATTGCGCTGGAACACGGATTTCCGAACGAGAAGTCCTTTGTCAGGGTATTTAAAAAGGTTTATCAGGCAACACCGCATCAATATCGAAAAAAACACAAGGAGCGTCTGCAGCCAGGAGTCAGTAATTGACCTGAATTAGGCTAATAAAAGGCAGGATGTAAATAAAAAAATCGTTAAAATTATTTATGTAAGCGTTTTACTAATGGGTCTGGGAGGTAAGTCATCTATGTTTAAACAGTTTAGAACGGTTGCTAAAACCACTATGTTATTTACTTTAGCTGTCAGTACGACCCTTGCTTTCAACTCTGGTGCATGGGCCAAGGAGCTCACCTCATACCGGACGGTTGCGGAGGTCAAGGATTGGGGAGCAACCATTACGAAGATCATTGTTAATCTGGGTAAGCCGATACCCAAAGATGCGATAACCAAGGAAACATTTAAGGTACATGTGGAAAGAAGCGACAATAGGTTGGTAAATTCATTTATTGAAAAAGGCAACAGAAAGGTCACCAAGGCCTATGTATCGGACAAAAACGGCAACCCTGTAAAGAAAACGGGAAGCTACGTTGTGCTGGAAATGGAAATCGGCCCGGCCTTAACATTGGGCTCCGCTATTCATTATGATACAGGTTCCGGGTTTAACGGATGGAATGAGAACCAGTACACAATCACGCAGCAAAAGGCTATTAAAACCCAATCAGGAACGATTTCCGGCTTGAAAATTGACACCT